>CAZHOV010000013.1:21988-56983 GCA_964534315.1 uncultured Saprospiraceae bacterium
TCCTACAATTCCTACCTTCCTGTTCTCCTATTTTCCCCTGTACCGCTGCACCGTTGTACCCTCTGTACCCTATTTTCCTACAATTCCAACTTTCCTACTTTCCCCTGTACCGCTGCACCGTTATACCCTCTGTACCCTATTTTCTATATATCCGAGTTTCCAAATTTCCTACCTTCCTGTTCTCCTATTTTCCTACTTTCCTACATTCCCACCATTCTTTCCTCCACTCTCACCCGCTTCGGCCCCCGCTCCAGCGCCTTCTCAAAATACTTCTTCGCCTCTTCTCCCCTATCCTGATCAACCAGCCACTCGGCATACAATTCATATGATGGATACGGCACCTTGGGCGGACCGTAGCTGAAATTGGTATTGTCTTGCAGCTCTACGGCCTTTTTTAGATATTCTTCGGTAGTTGATGCGTCATTTGCTAACCGTGCTTTCATGGCTCTCAACTCGTATTCCATAATCTGGGCCAAATTCAAATCGACCTGATTGGGGGCGGCACGATTGAGGCCGGAAGCGCTGCACATGGGTACCCCCGCCTCACTCACCAGATTCTTAGCTAACAGCCGCTTTTGCTCCAGGGAGTCGATGGCTGACTGAAGTGCTTGCTGATCTTTTTGATGATAGGCCTGCATACCTTCTACGAACTGGTGATGCGTTTCGGAAACCAGATTTAGTTCTTTACGATCTACTTCGATATCGGCAAAGGGACTATCCCAATCGCCGGTCTCCACCAAATAATTGGCTTTCATCGCAGCCATGTAAGATCTGGCGCTCTTGGTAGGTTCTTCTTCCATATATCCGACCATGTCTTCCATGATCTGCTTCGCTTTGTCTACTTCTTTTTTCTGCAAATAACCATACATTAACCAATGCAAGGCATGGTAACTCAAGGCCTCTTGCCCCAATTCCTTATCCTTCATGCGCTTGACACTAGCTTTCCACGAAGCGATATTGGAGCTGATCACCTCGTCCCACATCCCCATTGACACATAAATATGCGATGGCATATGCAGGGCGTGAGCGGCATCGGGCGCCACTTTGGCATAACTGTTGGCCGCTTCCAGGGCTTTGGGAGCATTGTCCGGATCGTCATAGGAGTGGATAAGGTAATGCAAGGCTCCCGGGTGATTGGGATTTTCATCAATGATCCCCTGGGCTACTTTGGCTCCTTTTTTATACACTTCGAGATCTCTGCCTGCCGGTACGGATCCCAGCAAAGAAATGGCATAGAAAGCCGCCGCCTCCTGACTTTCAGGATACTTGACGTGCATCTTTTCCAGGTATTCGGAGTAGGCCTTATCGCGCTCAAATTTATCTTCATCTCCATACAAGATCTCCACAGAACGAATAAAATCTTTTTCTAGTTCAACATCAGTCTTTGCCAACCGCTCTTCTGTAGTACTTCCTATTTTATTCAAGGCCATGCGCCCTTTTTCGTAATCCTGCCTGCGCCACAACGGCTTGTTATAGGTCATTGCTTCGCCCCAATAGGCCATCACCATAGTAGAGTCTGCTTCCTGCGCTTTCAAAAATGCTTCTCGCGCATCGTCGTATTCAAAACTGTGCAGAAGCAATAATCCCTTATGGAAATACGGCTGCGCCGCTTCATTCCCGGTAGGCTGAAAGAAAATCTCCCCGAGTTGGTCGGATGCCTTCGTTTCTTTTTGTTGTTGCTTTTGTTTAGGTGTATTGCTGCAACTGATCAATAATCCGATGAAAAGAACAATGGATAAAATTCGCATGAAAGATAGTTTTATTGCAAAGATACAGTTAAAATTTAAAAGGTAAACCACAATCAGGACTGAACAACGCTGCTTATGAACTCTAAACCCAACGTCACTCAACTCCACACGTATTCATAAAACCGTTACGTTCAATCCTATTCTAATGCACCTTCACCACCTTACGCTCTGTTCGTTGTCGATATCTTTTGGTTAAAATGCCTTGTTTGGGAGCAAACAATAAAGCAAGGAAGAAGATGATCCCGGTAATAACAGTTATGGCTCCTGCTATAGAGCCGTCAATCTGAACTGCCAAAAAGTAACCACCAATAGAAGAGACGATACCAATTAAAAGCGTTATTCCTAACATTTTGGGCAACTCCTCTGTCAATAAATAGGCGGTAGCAGGAGGAACAATCAGAAAAGCGACGACCAATATGGCACCCACTGATTCAAAAGAAACCACTGTAGTCAATGATACGGCACTCATCAGGGAATAATGCCAAAAGGCAGTGGAAATACCTACTGCTGCAGCAAATTCTTCGTTGAAGGTGGTCAAAAATAAGCCTTTATACCCAAAGGCAATAAATAAGCAGATAATGATAAAGGTGACGCCCAATATCCACACTGTTCGTGGTCCGAGATTTAGTCCGCCGGAAATAAGAATGAGATCCAACGGTACATAGGCAATTTCTCCATACAGCACACAATCCTGATCGAGATCTACCTGTCCGGCAAAAATGGAAATTAACACGACCCCTACAGCAAAGAGCCACGTAAAGGAAATACCGATCGACGCATCTTCTTGGATGCGTGCCTTTTTATGCAATACTTCGATCAGTAGGGTAGTCAATATACCAAACAAAGCTGCTCCGATAATCATCGGAATCGTCTCCCTGGAGCCAGAGATCATGAAAGCAATCACAATACCTGGTAAGACGGCATGGGAAATAGCATCGCCCACCATCGCCATTTTCCGCAAGATCAGAAAACACCCCAATAAGCCACAGCAGGAGGCTACTAAAATTCCGGTTAATATGATCCAAAAAGCATCCATATTATAGGCAATTAGGAATTAATAATGAGTAATGAATAATGTGTCTACCTACCTTCCAGTATTACCACTCGGTTTCGGTATCTTACTTTCATGCGGGTCTAACTCCGGGTAACCCAGTTCTTTCTCCAATTGCTGCTCGATTTCTGGGGTGATGATATGTTCCATTGCTTCGGCATCGTCGTGTACATGGTCGGGCGCAAGGTTTAGTCGCTTATTGAGGTAGAGCTCCCACAGACGGTGGAGCCTTACGATACGGGCGCTTTCCCGGATACCTTTGTCTGTCAGTCTCCACACTCCTATCCCTTCTTTTTCAAGGAGGCGTTCCTTGGTCAATAGGTTGAGTCCTTTATTGAGTACCTCAGATCTAAACTGTCGGAAATCCTGAATTTCATGTAGGGGTCTGGGCGATTCAAAACTTTGTTGCTGTTCGCCTATGTTATAAAAGGTTTTTAGAATATTTTCTTTAAGGATCTTTATTCTGTTCTGTCGCTGCTGCCACAAACGGGCGAGTACACCTCTGCGAGGAGCAAAAAATGCTGAAAAGATAGAGATCAATGAGAGTACAATAACAATCCAGGGGCCCGTTGGCATATCGGCATTGGAATAGGAGACAAAAGACCCCACCCAGGCGGAGACTACACCGATCAATGCAGCCAAAAATAGCATCAAGGGTAATTTGTTGGTCCAAAAGCGGGCCGCGGCTGCGGGGGTGATCAAGAGGGCGGCCATTAGTACTACTCCCACGGCCTGAATGCCGATAGCTACAGATAAAACGGTTAGTGTAGAGAGGACAAACTCTAATGTCCTTATGGGTAGACCAACGGAATGAGCAAAAGCCTGATCAAAAGCTAGTAACTTTAATTCTTTGTAGAAAAGACCTAATATAGCTAAGATCAACACCGCCACCCATATAATCGTTTGTACATCCAGCCAGGTCATCGAAGCAGCTTTACCAAATAAGAATTTATCCAATCCACTTTGATTGCCAGAACCTGAATGCTGAATGGAAGTCAGTAATAAAATTCCAACCCCAAAAAAGACACTCAATACAATACCTATGGCAGCATCGGTTTTTAGTTTTGTTTTATTGACAATTAAATCGACAGTCAACAACGATATCCAGCCTGTAATGACTGCACCCAACAATAACACAAACGGATTTTTTGTCCCTGATAAAATAAATGCCAGACAAACACCTGGTAATAAGGAGTGCGCCACTGCATCTCCCAACAAAGCCCGCTTTCGCAGAAAGGTAAAACATCCCACCAGGGCCGAGCTGGCCCCCAAAAGCACCGCTCCTATCACCACCGTCCGGGCGGTGGGATCTGCAAGGGTTAAGAAATCAAAAAATAATTCCATTATTTCAAAATTGAACGCAGATGACACGGATTAACCGGATCTACGCAGATCATGTTTATTTAAAGGTTTTCGCAAAGGCGCAACGTCCGCAAAGGCTCCTAAACCACGAATTGCTCATTCCTCATTGCTCATTCCACATTGCACATTCCTCATTGCTCATTGATTTTCCCTATCCTCATAATATTTCTCCCGCACGGGGAAGTCTTTCTTTTCGATGAGATCTGCGAGTTGAGAAAGAATCGTCAATTTACTACCATAGGCTTCTCCCAATTTTTCGTAAGTAAAGATTTCTTCTTTTGGCCCCGCTCCAATCAGCCGGGTATTTAGAAGGATGATCCAGTCAAAAAAATGCTTGGCGGTGTTGAGATCGTGGTGGACAATCAGCATGGTTTTTCCGGCTGCTTTCATTTCTGTCAACAGGGTGAGGATGGCTTCTTCAGAGGCCGCATCTACCCCTGCAAAAGGCTCGTCCATGAGGTATAGACCTGCCTGCTGAGCCAGCGATCGAGCAATAAAGACGCGCTGTTGCTGCCCGCCGGAAAGCTGGGAGATCTGGCGGTCTGAGAACTCCAACATATTGACTTTCTCCAATGCCGCCTTGGCAATCTCCCTATCTTTTTTCGACAGCCTGCGAAGCAGATTAGATTTTTTATAACGTCCCATCAACACTACATCCATCACATTGGCCGGAAAATCCCAGTCAACTGATTCGCGCTGCGGGACATAGCTGATGCTTTCCCGCATCTCTTCCAGTGACTTTCCAAAAACTTTGGCATAACCACTAATGCTAGGCACCAGCCCCATTATAGCTTTGATCAAGGTCGATTTACCCGCTCCGTTTGGCCCAATCACCCCGATTATTTTCCCTTTTGGCAGGGCAAAATCAATATCCCACAACACCGGCCGCCGATTATAACTGACCGTCAGGTTGTGCACTTCTATAGCAGGTATGTTACTGTCGTTCTTCAAATTGAGCTTTTTTGTTTCGAAAGTCGTGAAGATTTATGGTTGAAGGTTCGTTACCTCTTATCCTTTTGTATCTATGGGCTTTGCCTACCAGTTTTTGGATGTCAGTCCTTCTGTTTGAAATTTACTGAATTTCCAAATCTCTACCAGCTAAAACCTAAATCCTATTCTCTCCATTGCACCGCTTTACCCCTTTTGTACCGATGTCCCCCTTTGTACCGCTATACCCTTTTTGTACCTTTTGCACCGCTATACCCTTGTGTACCGCTGCACCCCTTGTGTACCGCTGCACCGCTATACCCTTGTGTACCGCTGCACCCCTTGTGTACCGCTGCACCGCTATACCCTTTTGTACCGATGTACCCCTTGTGCACCGCTGCACCCTTTTGTACCGCTGCACCGCTATACCCTTGTGTACCGCTGCACCCTTTTGTACCGTTTTATACCGTTGCACCGCTGCACCCTTTTGTACCGTTGTACCACTATACCCTTTTTGTACCGTTGCACCGTTTTTTTTTATTCTTTATCCTTAATTCCCAATATTCCCTACCTCAATCCATCTACGATGGTCTTTACATTTTCTTGTACCATTCCAATATAGCTACCGGCGAGGCCATCTGCTTCCCCCATAGCATCTGAGTATAGTGTTCCTCCGATATTGACTTCATGGTTCTTCGCTTTACAGCCTTCCACAACCGCTTTTAAGGATTTTTCTGGTACCGAACTTTCCACAAAGACTGCATTGATCCTTCGGTCCACAATAAACTGGGTAAGTTCCTTAACGTCTTTAATTCCGTACTCTGAAACGGTTGAAATACCTTGTAACCCACGAACTTCGATTTGGTATTGATTTCCAAAATAGCTAAACGCATCGTGGGCAGTAATCAGTACCCGTTGCTGCTCCGGAATAGAAGCAATAGATTGGGTAACTTCCTGGTGTAAAGTCTCTAATTTGGATAAATAAGTAGCCGTATTTTTTGCAAATTCCTCCTTTTGATCCGGAAATTGCGTTTGTAATTTTTGAGAAAGCGCCTCTACGGCCTTCGACCACAAACTCACATCAAACCAGATGTGCGGGTCATACGTATCTTCAAAGCCCGATGTATTGAGTAACAGACTGGTATCCAGCGCTTCCGCCATAGCATAAACTTCCTTCTGCCGGCCTAGCTTTTCCAGCACCTCTCCCATTTTTCCTTCCAGATGCAAGCCATTGTAGATAATCATATTGGCAGAAGATAACTTTTTAAGATCGCCCTGTGTCGCCTTGTACAAATGAGGATCCACTCCCGGCCCCATCAATCCGATCACCTCTGCTTTGTTCCCTGCGATATTCCGAACGGCATCGGTAATCATTCCCGTCGTGCAGGTGATCTTGAGCTTGCCCTCCGATTCATTGGAGGAAGGAGCATTTTGACAAGCGGTAAGGAAAAAAATGAACAGAAAAATAATTAAAGTAATAGGAGGATAGTTTTGTTGCATTTCATGCTTTTTAGTTTCAGCTAATAATAATTTTCAAAGGTACAAAATAAAAAATGTTAGCCACAACTAATTAATATTTTGCATATTCTATTTCCACCTTTCTTTTTAAGGTAAGCTTTTGTGCTAATGGTAGAAATGCATGCTCTATCGCTTCCAGATTGCACTTCAAAAAATGGTTTTTTTTCCACCCAAATGTTTGTTCAAGTAACTGATATTCGCGGGGTAGATTAGTATCCGAAATGGTTCGGGTATCGGTATTGATGCTCATGGAAATACCTGATTGATAAATTTCATCTGCAGGGTGCTGCTTGATGGTTGAATAAATATTTGTTTGAAGGTTGCTGGTGGGACAGACTTCGAGGTGGATATTTTTTTGTTTTAGAAAGGCCATCAGTTCAGCGTCTTCAATACTCCTAATTCCATGTCCAATGCGGGATGGGCCAAAACGGTTTAAGGTTTCCCATACACTTGCTGGTCCTTTAGCTTCACCTGCATGGGCTGTACACGGAATACTGTTTTCTTTTGCATATTGAAATGCCTTTACGTGATTTGTGATAGGAAAACCAGCCTCATCTCCTGCAATATCAAACCCTACCACTTTAGAACCTTTAAATTGCTCCACCAACCGGACCGTCTCCATACTTTGTGCCTCTGAAAAATGCCTCAGGGTACAGAGTATCAGTCTGGCTTCGATACCCGTTTCTTTAATACTCTGAACAACAGTATGGTCAACTACCTTCACGACTTCTTCCGCAGATAATCCTTTTTCTGTATGTAGCAATGGCGCAAACCGAATCTCCGCATAAATGACCTGATCAGCCTGTAGCTGCTTAAATAGGTCTTTCGTTACCATTTCCAGCTGCTCTCTCGTTTGCATCAACCGGATCCCATTGACAGCACGGGTAAGGAAATCCGCCAGATCGTGGCACCGGGGAGGCCCAACGAACGTAGCCCGGTATTCCTCAAAGGTAATCTTTGGGTCAATAGCCCTCACCACCTCATAACTCAGGGAGCAATCCAGGTGTAAATGCAATTCTACCTTCGGAAGTGTTGAAAGATCCATAGAGCAATCAGAAAGAGTTGAAAGTTGAAAGTTGAAAGTTAAAAGTTGAAAGTTAAAAGTTGAAAGTTGAAAGGTTGCTATGTCGTTCGGTCTGGTCCTCTCGTCCTCTCGTCCTAAAAATTGATTACGATGCCGATCGTTGGGAGTACCTGGCTGGTTTCTACGTTTTCTATTTGAATGAGCCGGTTGGGGCGTACAACTAGGCCCTCGTCGGTCCGGTCCAATCCATACTGAGGTTCTTGGGGTTGGTTGGTACTTAAGACATTTTGGACATCAATAAAGAGATCGAAACTGAACTTTTTGAAGTTCCATTTTTTATCGACGCGCATATCCAATTGGCTGAAGGCACTCAGCCGTTCTTCACCAAATCTGGAATAATCCCTGATCAAGGCCGGATAGTTAGCCAGTGTAGCTTCTTCATCAACCGGAACAAAAGGGGCCCTGCCCAGATAGCGGTAGCGAGCGCTGATCTCCCAGTTGCCTTTCAATTTGTAGCCGGCGGTCAACGCAACAAGATGGCGATTATCCCAGGTAGATGGCAGATACCTGCCTTCATCAAAGCCGGTAAATTCACTCCAAAATAAAGTATAAGCTACAATAGCATAAAAATTGCCGTTAAATTTTTGCTGAAAAAGAAATTCTGCCCCATAAGTTCTTCCTTTACCGACGCTGGCGACAGGCTCACTACCGAGTACCTCAAATCCGCCACCTTTATTAGCTACTGAAACGCTATCCCTAACAGAGACCGGATAATTGTCATACAATTTAACAAACCCTTCCAGCGTAATTCTTGCCGATTCATTGATCAAATATTCAATGCCGCCCACGATATGGTCGCTTCGGATATATTTCGAAGAACGGTTGATGTTATTCCCAAAGTTATCTTCAAAACCGAGAATGGTGTAGGGTGGAATCTTAAAATACCGGCCTACAGAAAAATTGGCATTCCAGCTACCATCCTGACTCAATCGGTAGGAAAGCGCCATTCTGGGACTCAACGTCCGGTATAGCTCATTTCCTGTATCGGTAAAGGTATTCCCGTCTACCCTGAGGCCTACCGAAAAACTCAGCCTTTCCTGAAGAAACCGGGTAGAAGACTGTACAAAAAGCCCATACCTGAAAAAATCGAGTGAGGAGTTAAACGTAAGATTATTTATCAGGTCGCGGGTTTCGTTCCGGTAATTGACAAATTGGACCGACCCTCCGAAATTAGTGGTCCACTTACCAAAAAATTTGGTTAGTCGATATCTTAGCTTAGTTTCTTGTTCTTTAGAGTCGTTTTCAAAGAACAGACCGGTTTGGTTTACATTATCCGAATACTGAGAGAATTGGTTATTTAATACATTACTGCTTACGGTGGTCTGCATATAACCGGAATTATCTTTAAACCGGTTTCGCCAGGTCAATCCAAGCGCATTGGTTTGTTGCCGGATCACCGGCACCTGATCCTGAACAGCTTGCTGCTCGGGGTCAAATTCTTCCAGCTCGCTTACGGAAAAGTCGTCGATCGAACCTACTCCGGTAAAGGTAATTTCGTTATACGCGTCAATCTTGTGATTCAATTTATATTGATAATCCCAATAATCGGGAAGAATGGGCAGGCCGATAAAATCAAAAAGGAATTGGAGGTAGGATCTTCTGACGGAAGCGATAAAGGTGGTATTACCACGCTCTTTTTTTCCTTTAAACAAGGGGCCTTCGAGAGTCAGGGCCGCCTCGCTGGCACCTACTCTTATGTTGGCCCCAAATTTCCGGGGGTTGCCTGTTCGCTGATCAAATTGTAACACCCCGGAAAGGACATTGTCATACTGAGCGCCAAAAGCACTCGTGGTGAGCGTCACCCCTTCAAAAAAAGACACATTCAGCAACCCCACAGGACCACCTGCAGATCCCTGGGTAGCAAAGTGATTAATATTCGGAATTTCCACACCATCCAGATAATAGACATTTTCATTAGGAGCTCCCCCTCTGATAATCACATCATTTCGAAAACCGGCTACCGACCCCGATACTCCCGGGAGCGATTGGACGACCTTCGCAATATCATTATTCCCTCCGGGATAGGCAGCGACCTCTTCCTGGGATAACTTTTGAATAGATAAGGGCGTTTCCTGGAGTTTGGTAAAAGGATTTGGCTTGACAACCAGTTCATCCAACTCATAAGCGGCCTCTTCCAATGGAAAATTAACGTCGATATTGCCTTCCGAGCGGATAACAATATTGTATTGAACCAACGAATTATACCCTACGTAAGAAGCTTTAATATTATAGGTCTTCGTTGGGATTTCAGAAAAAGAATAATACCCCTCAGCATCGGTTACAGCACCAAATGATGTCTCTTCAATCTGAACTGTTGCTCCAATTAGGGGTTCCCCTGTCTTGCTATCTGTTACCTTTCCTGCAAGTGATCCCGTCTGGGCGATTACCAACGTACAAAAAAGAAACAGGTTGAAAATAAGTAGCAGCCTTCTTATCATGATTTTTTTCCAGATTTAATTGAATTAGATAAGCGGTCAACCAAAATTTCTTAGGAGATAATTATTGACCTTTCCGGATACCTACAATTTTGAATTAAAATTGTTGTTATTAATTTTCCGGAAAGATAGAAAAATGAAGCTGGAAAATGGATACGACCGGATAAGAAGGCCGCCTAATTTAGCCTTACCTTACAAGTAAAGCGGTATCAAAAAATGCAAAGACCAAAAGATTAATAAAAAAAGAGCCTTAAGAAAAATGAGTAAGTTTTCTTTCCGTTTCATAAGCGCATGTTTTGAATATGTTCAATAAATGGGATATATAATTCTATAGTACATAAATTATTCCAATTTTAATTATTGAACCCAAGTTTGAAAAACTTTTCTCTCCTATTGCAAGATCTGTTGGTGAATCTTCTTATTTTCTATTTCAAGAAGGGCAGATCTTTTCTATAAAATTTAAAATTTTTTAAAACGATTTTCCATTCTTCTTGTTTAAATCATTAATTTTAAGGAAGGAACCCAACTTGTTAAAAATACATTGCAAGCCAACTTTTCCATTCCTCCTTTTACCTCTCGCTATATATAGGCGTTTATTTTTTTGAAATCAGCATCGTATGAACCCAGATTCAACTAATAATAATTCTTCAAATAATTTAAAAGTATGGACTCCACTGCTACTATCGTTGACAATGGTTGTGGGGATGCTTATTGGCTTTAAACTTCAGGATGCTGAGCCTGCTATGATCATAAAAGCAGATAAAGTACTCACCGGGCCTGAAGTGGGTGAATATGACAGGATCGAAGAAATAATCAAATACGTTGAAGCGAAGTATGTAGATGATATTGAGAAAGACTTGCTGATCGAAATGGCGGTCGAGAATCTTTTAAAAGAGCTGGACCCCCATTCTAATTATATTTCTAAAGAAGAATTACAAGTCATTAATGAACAATTGGATGGTAGTTTTGAAGGAATTGGGGTTGAGTTCATGGTCATTGATGATACCATTGTGGTAGTTGATCCGCTTGATGGAGGTCCCTCGGATATTGCAGGAATTATGCCGGGTGACAAAATCGTACAAATCGAGGATTCAATCGTTGCCGGACTTGGTTATAAGACAGATCAAATTGTTGATCGACTGAAGGGCCAAAAGGGAACAGAGGTTAAAGTAGGCATCAAAAGGGGAGCCGAAAGCGATATCCGTTTTTTTGATATCATCCGAGATCGAATTCCCCTGAAAAGTGTAGATGCGGGGTATTTGCTAGAGAGTGAAATCGGCTACATTAAAGTTTCCCGTTTTAGTGCAAATACCTACCGTGAATTTATGGAAGAGCTCGACGTTTTGGTGGAAAAGAAGAATATGAAACATCTCGTCATCGATTTGAGACAAAATCCCGGGGGGTATCTGAATGAAGCGACTAAAATATTGAGTCAATTGTTCGAGGAGAAAGATAAGTTGCTCGTCTATACAGAAGGCGACCATGTCCGAAGAAATGAATACGAATCTACCGGAAAGAATTTTTTTGACATTGACAATATTGCGGTGCTAATTGATGAAGGTTCTGCGAGCGCCAGCGAAATTGTAGCCGGAGCGCTACAAGATTGGGATCGCGGAGTGCTGGTCGGTCGGCGTACCTTTGGAAAAGGACTGGTCCAGGAACAATACCGCCTTAGAGACGGCTCAGCCCTCAGGTTGACAGTCGCCCGCTATTATACTCCCTCCGGACGGTCGATTCAAAAGGCTTATGATGATTTGGATATTTATGAGAAAGATTATATTGACCGAATGTCCAACGGAGAACTAATCAATAAAGATAGTATTGAAATTTTAGACACGACTAAATTTTATACCTCTGCAGGAAGAGTCGTCTACGGCGGCGGCGGAATTGTTCCGGATATTTTTGTGCCGATAGACACAGCTTGGTTAAATCCTGATTATATTAAGCTTCGCCAATTCGTTCCTGAATTTATCTATCGTTGGGCTAACCAACCAGTTGTCCCCGATTTTCAAACTTTGGCTGATTTAGAAAGAGATTTTCAGGTAATGGATGAGGATGTAGATGCATTGATCCGGTTCGCCAAAGAAAAAGGTATGGAGGGAAATGTAAATCTGCCTGCCTATGTAAATAAAGATTTGAAAGTTTATATGAAAGCCCGTATGGCAAGACACTTCTTCCAGGATAAAGGCTTTTTCCAAATTTGGAATACATCAGATCCCGTCGTCATGAAAGCGGTTGAAGCGCTAAAAAGAGCTAATCCAATAACAAATAAGTAAAGAGTGTAATTTTGTTTGTATATTTTCCCCAAAAATACAAGCTGTCATGAAAAATACGCTACTGGTAATTACATTTCTTTTCTTCTTCTCCCTTGAATCTTCTTACAGTCAGGAAAATCGCCTCACTCCCGAAAACTTGTGGGAAATGGGCCGCGTATCGATGGATGATGTGTCTTCTGACGGAGAATGGGTACTTTATGGAGTAACTTATTACGATATTGAGGAAAATAGCGGGTCAAGAGATCTTTACCTGGTGAAGGCCCGGGGAGGAGATCCGATTCAGTTGACCAATACGCCCGAAAGTGAATACAACGGGCAGTTCCTTCCAGATGGCGACAAGGTGGCCTATCTTAAAGATGGTTTTCTTTGGGAAATCGAGCTAGACGGCACTAATCAAAATCAAGTTGGATACACGGAGATGAACGGCTTCGAATACGCTCCCTCCGGAGGCCGGATTTTATTTACCAAAGATATTCAATACGATAAAACGGTTAATGACCTTTATAAAGACCTCCCAAAGGCAGATGCCAGAATTATTGATGATCTGATGTACCGTCACTGGAATGCCTGGCACGATTATAAATACTCCAATATCTTAACCGTTCCCTACCAGGACGGCAGGCTAATCGGCGAGCCTATCAATATCATTAACGGTCCGTTTGATGCTCCTTTGAATCCCTTTGGCGGAATGGAGCAGATCACCTTCAGCCCCGATGGCAAACAAATTGCCTATACCTGTAAAAAGCTCCGAGGCAAGGAATATGCCGAAAGTACCGATGCGGATGTCTATGTCTATGACATCCAGACGGCTAAAACCCTAAATATATCAGAAGGTATGGAAGGGTACGATATGGAACCCGTATTCAGCTCCGACGGTCGATACATCGCCTGGAATAGCATGGAAACGCCAGGTTTTGAGTCTGACCGCAACCGTATTTTTATTTATGATACGCAAAAAAATACCCGCAAAGAACTGACCAAAGGGCTTGACCAAAGCGCCAACCACCCGACATGGTCAAAAGACGGGAAAACCATCTACTTCAATAGCGATATCGAAGCCACCAAACAGCTATTCGCTGTTGAAGTATCCTCCGGAAAGGTTCGCCAGATTACGAAAGGGACCCACAATTACTACGGGTTTGCGGTAGCTGGAGAGAATTTGGTTGCCAGCAGGGCTTCCATGTCTATACCACATGAATTGTACCAGGTGAACCCCCAAAGCGGCCAGGCTACAGCCTTGACAAGTGTCAATAAAGCAATCCTATCCACTATAGAGATGGGGAAGGTGGATAAAAGGTGGATAAAAACGACAGATGGTAAGGAGATGCTGGTGTGGATGATCTATCCTCCCGGTTTTGATGAGGACAAAAAATATCCGGCCCTGTTGTATTGTCAGGGTGGACCTCAATCTGCTGTAAGTCAATTTTGGTCGTACCGCTGGAACTTCCAGATGATGGCTGCCAATGATTATATTATTGTGGCGCCCAACCGCCGGGGGTTACCCTCTTTTGGTCGGGAGTGGAATGATCAGATCAGCGGAGACTGGGGCGGACAAGCTATGCAGGACTTACTTACCGCTATTGATGAAGCCAAGAAAGAATCTTATATCGACAAAGACCGACTGGGAGCCGTTGGCGCCAGTTTTGGAGGCTATTCAGTGTATTGGCTGGCCGGCAATCACGATAAGCGGTTCAAAACCTTTATCTCTCATTGCGGTCTGTTTAACCTGGAAAGCTGGTACGGCACGACAGAAGAATTATTTTTTGCCAATCAGGATCTGGAGGGACCTTACTGGGCCAAGAAAACGCCCGAGAGTTACGTGACTGATTCTCCACACAAGTTTGTTCGCAATTGGGATACACCTATCTTGGTGATCCATGGCGAAAAAGATTTTCGGGTACCGATCGGAGAAGGGATGCAAGCCTTTCAGGCCGCTCAGCTCAATGATATTCCTAGTCGATTCCTCTATTTTCCTAATGAAGGACACTGGGTTGGTACGCCTCAGAACAGTATATTATGGCAGCGCGTCTTTTTCGATTGGCTGGACCAGTGGCTGAAGCCGGAATCCAAACCTTAGGCCAGAGGACCAGAGGACAGGACCACGAAATGCATCTAATCTCTTAGAAAGATCAATTCTCCTTTTTCGTCGTATTTGACCATGACGGAGGGAGGGGCAAAATCCTTGTCATTTTGGCGATATTTGACAACATAATCCACTTCTTTAATAATTTGAGAGCTGATCTCGCCAAAGCTTTTAGGAAAGGGATTGTCAACTACATTGGCGGAGGTTGCGACGACAGGCTTTCCAAGTCGATGGATAATTTCCTGACAAAATGGATCGGTAGTAATCCGAATAGCAGCTGTATTATCAGGGCTCAATAAATTTTGAGGTAGATTTTTCGGGTTTTCATAAATGATTGTCAGAGGGCGGGAGTGATAGAATAAAAGGGTCTCAATCCTGGGATGTAGATGAGAAATATATTGCTTTAACATTTGAATGTCCGACACCAAAATGGTAAAAGGTTCGGAAGGATCAGTTCCTTTTAGTTGATAAATCCGCTCAACAGCGTCTTCCTGAGTAGCATCGCAACCAATTCCCCAGACCGTGTCAGTGGGGTATAAAATTGTACCGCCGACTTTCAAAATTCTGGTAATGTTTTCAATATTATCTTTATCGAGCATTAACGTTTGTAAATTTGTTTCCACCATGAGTTCAATTATTTAGTAAATCTAGTCCTAAAATTTAATACTTCAAAACCATACAAAGCCTCATCTAATGAGGTAGTCCAAAAGTAGTTTAGACTCCCCATTAGAATAACGTTTGAAGTAACAATAGAGTTGGTAAAACGGTTTTAGAATAGTTTAGGATACTTTTAGTAACGATTTTAGGACGAATTGTATTTTATTTAGTATCTGTCAAAAAATAATTCTAAACCTCTCTCTTTGTCAATATCGTACTTTAAAGCGTTTCAAATAGTCAAATTGCAAACAATAATTGGATTTTAGTATTGTTATAATACCGAAAAATTGAAAAAAAAGTTAAATTAAAGTATTCTACTTAAGCGGATATTTATGCAATCATATTCTACCCAATTCATTAAAAAGGCAATTGCCGGCCGATTTGTTCTATTTTTTTGGATTTTACTATCTAGTTGCTTCTTTTCCAACATGTTACGGGCAGAGCATATCGTTGGTGGAGAAATTACTTACCAATGCCTCGGCAATGGGCAGTACCGCTTTACGATGAAAGTTTATCGTGATTGTTCGGCCTTTGGGGCTGAATTTGATGCCGTTGCTCCGGTGACCATCTACCGAACGGATAATCTGTTCTCTCCATATCTGGAACTGGATCTTACCCATAGTCCCAAAACTCAAATTGATCCTGTTTTGAGTCCCTGTCTGGAGTTGCCACCCGGGGTTTGTGTAGAAGAAGCTATTTATGTCTCGGGGATTATCAATCTTCCGGTCAGCAACACAGAAAGTTATTTTATTACCTATCAGCGCTGCTGCCGGAATGTGACGATCGCCAATATTTTTGCCCCTGAAGAGACGGGTGCTACCTTTTTCACGGAACTTACGCCTGAAGCCCAACAAGTTTGCAATAATAGCCCCGTGTTTAATGATTTTCCTCCAATCGTCATCTGTGCTAATCAGCCCCTGGCATTTGATCATAGTGCATCTGACCCGGAAGGCGATGAATTGACCTACTATTTTTGCAGCCCCAAGAAAGGAGGAGGTACCCTTGGCTCCAATATGAACCCGAGCACTAATCCCGGAGATGCTACCAGCTTTGTGGGCGTTGCTCCTGATCCTGCAGCACCTCCACCCTATGAAGATGTTGATTTTATCATTCCAAATTACTCCGCCGGCAATCCGATGGGAGGAAACCCTCAGGTCTCTATTGATCCCAATACCGGCCTGATAACGGGGACCCCAAATATCACCGGGCAGTTTGTGGTAGGTGTTTGTGTGGAAGAGCGGCGCAATGGGGAGTTATTGAGTATTACGCGGCGGGATTTCCAGTTTAATGTAACGATCTGCGAGCCTACTGTCCGGGCTCAAATTCAGTCAGATCAAATAATTGCGGGAGATGAATTTGTTATAAATAGTTGCGGTAATCAAACTATTGATTTTGTTAATGAAAGTATTCAAGTAGCAAACATTTTTGAATATTACTGGTATTTCGATCTGGGAAATGGGACGGAATTGGAGTATGACACCAGGGATGTAACGGTGACATTTCCCGATACGGGAACTTTCCAGGGCATATTAATGGTAAATCCTGGAACTATTTGCGGAGATACCGCAGATATCTTTGTAAATATTTTTCCTGAAGTTTTTGCTCAATATACTTTTGAATATGATACCTGTGAGGTAGCTCCCATCTCTTTCACTGATTTTTCTTTTTCTGAAGCCGGTCCTGGAACGATAACTAATTGGAGTTGGGATTTTAATGACGGAAGTAGTTCCGATGAGCAAAATCCGGCTCATCAATTTAACTTTCCTGGGTTTAGGGATGTACAACTTGAAGTGACCGACATCAACAATTGTGCTGACGATACTACTGTAACGATGGGTTGGTATCCTGCCCCGGAAGAATTGATTATCGCCCCTTCCCAGTTTTTTGGTTGTGAGCCACTTACTATCTTCTTTGATAATCTATCATTCCCAATAGACTCCACCTATGATATCAATTGGGATTTTGGGGATGGAGGTAGCAGTTCTGAGGTCAGTCCAAGTTACATTTATGAGGATCCTGGGACCTTTTCGGTTTCATTGGATGTAACCTCTCCTTTCGGCTGTATGGTAAGCACTTTCTATGAAGACTGGATAAATGTGCAACCCTCCCCTATCGCCGGATTTGATTACAATCCGAAAAAAGTTACTAACTTTAACCCTACGGTCGATTTTACAGACGAGTCTGAAAAGGCGTCTTTTTGGCAATGGATCTTTGATGATGACGGGTTTGCTGCAGAACCGAATCCCACCTTCACTTTTCCCGATACGGGGGTTCAAGTGGTGACACAGATCGTCACTCACGAGAGTGGTTGTCAAGACACTGCGACTGCCAGGATTGATATCGTTCCGGAAATTCGCTATTTTCTGCCCAATGCATTCACCCCAAATACGGACGGATCCAATGACCTGTTTCTGCCCGTTGGTTTTTTTGAAGGAATTCGAAATTACCAAATGACGATCTGGAACCGTTGGGGAGAACTGATTTTTGAAACCACAAATCCCTCTGAAGGGTGGAATGGAAAAAAGAATAATTCCGGAGAACTAGCTCCGGTAGGTGTTTATGTTTATTACGTTCGGTTTACCGGTCCTCGGGGAGAGGACTTTGAATACAAGGGATACGCTACATTAATACGTTGACCACTTTTATCAGCTACTTAGTTTAACCTGCTATGAGATTTATTTTTACCCTTTTTTGCCTATTGCTAGGAAGTTCTTTTTTGTTTGGTGCCCATATTATAGGGGGTGGAATGACCTTTGAATGCCTGGGTCCCGATCCGGATAATCCCGGATCCAATATTTATGGCTTTACTATGAAAGTATATCGCGACTGTCAGGGAGGGGGCGCCGCATTTGATTCTGCACCTTCCTCCTTTACTAACGCTACTATAACGCTCTTTCGTGAATTACCTGATAACGCGGGGTATGATATAGATTCCATTCTCGCACTTCCCACAAGTGCCTTAGAAATTTTTACGATTAATCCGGATTCGATCGTTAACCCTTGTGTGGTTGTTCCGCCAAATGTTTGCGTAGAGGAAGGTGTTTACAGTTGGCAATTTTCTTTACCAATTATAGATGAAAGCTACGTCATTTCTTACCAACGCTGTTGTAGAAACGGCACGATCACCAATATATTATTCCCGGGCGATCAGGGTGCTACCTATACTGTTGAAGTGACGAGTCTTTCGCAGCAAGAATGCAACAATAGCCCTCAATTCGTTGGCGTACCGCCCATCGTCATTTGTGTCAATGAACCCCTGAACTTTGACTATTCGGCTGAAGATCCGGAGGGTGATTTATTGATCTATTCTCTATGCCCACCATTGACCGGCGGAGGAAGTACCGGCGCTCCAAACGATTTTGACGGTGTTGCTCCCAGCCCGGATGCGCCGCCACCTTATCAAGGGGTAAATTTTATTGCCCCCACCTATAGCGCTGATAATCCTTTGATCGCCGATCCTCCCATCGAGATTTATCCTAGTACCGGTATCATTACCGGAACACCCACAGCTCAAGGGCAGTTTGTAGTTGGAATTTGTGTTGAAGAATATAGGAATGGCCAATTATTAAGTATTACGCAGCAAGAGTTTCAATTCAATGTCACCTTTTGCGAATCAGCTGTCTCGGCTATTACTGATGAGATTGAGGTTGCGATAGATACCATTGATGACAATACCGGGCAGGAAGTGACTCTAGAGTGGCAGGAATATAGATCATGCAATGATACCTCCTTCACCTTTGAAAATTTTAGCGGGGATCCCGATTTTATTGAAGGTTATCTTTGGGAATTTGATCGCGGAGATACCGTTTTACAGTTCACCACTAAAGATGTTACCGTTAATTTCCCTGGTCCGGGTACTTATTTGGGAACGATGATCGTCAATCCGGATGCCGGTAGCGATTGCTCGGATACCGCTAATCTGGTCGTGCAGATTGCCCCACCGCTAAGCACTGATTTTGATTTTAAATATGATACTTGTGTAGCCGATTCGGTGCAATTTATTGAACTGACAGATACTACATTGGGAAGTAATGTTGTACAATGGAGTTGGTTGTTTGGGGATGGGGTCTCTAGCGGCATGCCGGAGCCTAAGCATTTGTATAAAGACCCCGGAACTTATAATACAACCTTGGTTGTAACGGATACCTTTGGTTGTCAGGATATTGTCAGCAAACCGGTCACCTGGTTCCCTGTTCCTCCATTAATCATTGTGGACCCGAGTCGCTTCGTAGGCTGTCCGCCGGTTGATGTCGCCTTTGAGAATTTATCTGAGCCCATTGATACCAATTACAAAGTGGTTTGGCGGTTTGGTGACGGCGATACGTTAAATCAGCTTAATGCTACCCATAGGTACGATTCGGTAGGGAAATTTACCGTCCAACTAGAAATCACATCCCCTATCGGTTGTTTTACCGATACAACTTATCAGGATTGGATAACCGTATTTCCTGTACCTGAGGCGGACTTTGCGTTTGAACCCCAAAGCCCCACTAATTTTGAGCCGGAAATTCAACTGACAGATCTTTCATTCGACTCGATAGTAGGTTGGAAGTGGATAATTGGAAAAGATGAAGATGAAATCGTGAAGATCCAAAACCCTACCTATTCCTTTAGAGATACGGGCCTCCAGAAGATCATGCTAACAGTTGCCAATCAATACTACTGCGAGGATACGATCACCAAGATGATCGATGTTATTCCGCAAATTAAGTACTTTTTACCCAATGCCTTTTCACCCAACGGAGATGGCAAAAACGATCAATTTGTTGCCAATGGCTACTTTGTAGGATTGAATAGCTTTCAAATAAAAATACTAGATCGCTACGGAGGATTGGTCTTTCAAACCTCTGATCCCTACATCAAATGGAACGGCCGACAAAATAATTCAGGTAAGTTATTGCAAAATGGCGTCTATGTCTGCAGAATCTCTTACCGGGGCCCAAGAGGTAAACCCTATTCCATAGATGGATTTGTAACCTTAATTCGATAAAAAAATATTAGTATTTGGCGCAAGTTTCCAAGTATTTCCTTATCTTTGTGCTCCGAAATTATTTTTAAACCCAATTAAATTATCGAGTCATGGATATGATTCAGTACGTACACGAGCAGGTAACCGAAAAGAAGGACTTCCCTGATTTTCGTCCAGGCGATAATATTACTGTAACATACAAGATTATTGAAGGCGATAAAGAGCGTTTACAGTCCTTCCGTGGAAATGTTATCCAGATCAAAGGAACGGGCTCTACTAAAACCTTTACGGTTAGAAAAATTTCCAATGGTGTTGGCGTTGAACGTATTTTTCCATTCGCATCGCCCATTATCAGTGAAATAAAAGTACTGAAGCGCGGAAGAGTGAGAAGAGCAAAACTATACTACCTGAGAAGTCTTGTCGGTAAAAAATCAAGAATTAAAGAAAAGACTTTCATTAAGAATTAAGATCGAGATACAAATGAAAAAGCCCTCTGGAGTGTATACTTCAGGGGGCTTTTTTTTGGAGGACCGGAGAGCCAGACAACCCGCACGTGAGTGGGTTTACCACGATGCGTTCTAAATGTTGGTCTCCAGACCTATACAACTCTCCTTCTCATCTTTACCCTTTCTCCTCGTTCTTTTTCCTAGTATCTAATAATCTGAATTTTCTTACTTACCACACCTTTCTCAGTAATCACTTGTGCCACATACATGCCACTTTGGAGGTTGGAGACGTTTAGCCTAACCTGCTTATCGTCATTGGCGCTGGTGCTAAATACTTGCTGCCCGGCCATATTGTAAAGGACGATATTTTCGAGTTTATTCTCACCATTGAGGTGGAAGAAAATATAGTCGCCGGCAGGATTAGGGAAGGTGATCACGTCATTGGCTGTAAATTCAGCTTCCTCTGCTTCCTCAAGCGAGTAGGGCACATTAATAATTAAGTCATTTAATCTTGCATAGTTGCCGTAGCCGTTCATAGAATGACCGCTAGATAAAGTGATTGGAATTAAACCTTGCTCTCCGAAGCGTCCTCCTGCTAAATCTTCTTCAATGATAAAGCTCATCACCGCAACTTGTCCATAGCCGCTCACCGCAACACCGTTAGACCGTGAACCTGCAATATCAACACGCCCGTCATAGGGCCGGTGGTTCATTTCAAAGACCGGAGAATATTGAGTTAACCACGAATCCTGCAACCAATCAACTCGCATGGTGGAATCTATGATAAGATCCGTGTTGTAGTTCATGTGGAAAGACAAGCCGTAGGTGTTAAAAGCTGGATTTGCTTCATTACCCAGAAAAATGGCAATCTCTACCAGGTCACCGGCTAGTGGCGGATCTTCGTTTAGTATCTCAAAATCCAAGAGCGGTTTAGATACAGGCACTTCTTTTGGTGAAATATTATTGGACCGATAGAAATAAGTACTGATAGAGGCGGTATCCTGGATGTCAATGAACCCATTACCGTCTGAATCAGCATATTTTGGATCTAGCGGGCCATAGTTCAAATTCCACCAGTCATTACTGTATTGACCGAAATAGTCCGTACTGGCATTTGACCGCTGGTTGCCGTCTTCACCCATGAAAAGACCAATAGGCAGAGCGTCGCGAATATCAACAATACCGTCGTTGTTTGTATCACCAGGCCATACGCACTCTTTACCAATGCAGAAAGGCTGGCCGATACGATCCTCGACAGTAATGTTAAACTTTACTCTCGGGCAATTGCCGCCTATGCAATATTCTATTTCAAAAAGATCAATGTCATCGGGTAGCACTTCGGAGATAAAATCCTGATCAGGCGTGTACACAAGAAGATTATATCCTGACACGGTTTGGCCGTTAATCTGTAGGCTGGTATCACCAGGGTAGTAATCAAGTGTTCCGAAGTTAGGATCATCAATGATATTAAAATCAAACCCGGAAATAGGAATTTCGTAGTTTAAAACAATTGGTGTATTGATGGGGGTTGAAAGATCAAAGGTTGCTTTAAGCGGTTCGTGGTTAGAAACGATGGCATAGATAGGAGCTTCTTCGGTATCTCCAAATATATTAGAGACTTCATAAACAAACTTGTCTGATCCTTGAAATCCTTGATTTGGAAAATAAGTGACAATTCCGGTTACGTTGTCAACTATCGCAGAACCATTCGTAGGCGGATCAACAATATTGATAGAATTGATGAATAGAATACCGTTTTGAATATCATTAGCCAAAACATCAATCTCAACAGAGTCCTGATTGGTTAGCAAATAACCATAATCTTCAATAGCAAATTTGTTGGGTCCAGGGGTATTGATTACCTCAATATAAACCAACACTTCAGAATTATCGGCGGGAACTTCAAAAGTAATGGAATCTAATCCGTAAAAATCAGTATCTGGCTTGTAGTTAAAGGTAAAATTATTACGGACAGATACATTTCCATTTTCCGGGCCGGTACCTACAACGAAGCTAGTATCTGGAAGCGTTATGGGAAGAGAAGTATTGATATTATTTTGGAAATAGAAGGTATCCTGATAATTAGGCTGATAATCGGCAATTCTTACGGTAAGCAATCCCTGATCACAGGCGCCGAGGGTATCGCAAGCCGTATAGAGAATAGAAGCAACCCCTTCGAAGCCAGTATTAGGGGTAAAGGATAAAGAAGAACTATCTGAACTTACGGCGACACTTCCGCTAGATGCGATAGGAACGCCCCTTATTTTCAAACTGCCGGCTGAGGTAGAGTCGTTGTTTAGTACCTGAATATTGTGAATGGCGGAATCAACATTTCCTAATACAAAATCTTTCTTTGCAAAGACCAGGGACTCGTGAACTTCAACCTGAAAGTTGACGAGCTCAACATATTGACTTTTCTTAAATTGAAAAATAAAGGTATCGAGCCCCACATAATTATTGAAAGGAGTATAAGTAAAATTCGGAGGAGTATCAAAAAGGTTAATATTCGTGCTACCGTGGTTTGGCAGTTCTATTGGAGTAACAATAGTTCCATAAGGAATAACTGATTGATGAGATGTATTTTTCAGTACATCAATGCGGACATAATTAGGACCTGTTTGTCCCAATAGATTACTCACCGTACTTAACAGTAACGTTGCAAAAATCAGCCGTTTAACGAAATGTAAAGATATGTTCATTTTCGCCGGATTTAAATGTTAGTTTTCACACAAGTAGGTTAATTCAAAAAAAACAAATAGATTCAGTTTAACCTGGCCCTTCTGTGATGTTCATTTGCTCTTAGCGAGCGTGTAAAGTCGCAATAGTGTTAAAATCAAAAAATAGCAAAAGTGGTGCCAACTCTAAGTCGTTTTGGATTGGGAACTTGAGTCAGTTGTTATACGTTTGTGTGTCAAAAAAGTTCTATTGAAAATGAGATTTCCTAACGGCTTGGAAATAGATTTTGAAATTTTCCTGACAAGTGCTAATTTAATAAAAATTTTGCTAAATGCGCAATACTAAATTGTATTCTTTACTCGAAAGTTTCGACAAATACGAGCACAACAGATTATTAAAATTTATATCTTCTCCCTATTTCAATAAAAATCAGGCAATAATAGATTTATATAAGTCCTTACGTACTGCTATTTTTTCGAAAAAAAATATCTCCTTAGGAAAGGAAAAATTGTGGAAAAAGGTCTATAAAGGAGAGGATTATGACGATGTTCGATTTCGAAAACTGGTTTCGGATTTATTAAAATTGGTAGAAAGTTTTATGGCCCAGCAAATTTATGAGGAAAATCCACTTCACCAGGCGACTTATCTTATTGAGGCTGTGGGGAAAAGAAAAATTGAGCAATTGTATAATTCGACAATGCGCACGGCACGGAGACTTTCTGAAAAACAGGAGTACAAACCTGCCAGCTATTATTTTTATCAGTACCAAATTGAAAAGAATTACTACGACCTCACCCGTACAAAATTTAAGCGCGACGAACGAACAAATTTTGAAGAGATCATCAATAATCTGGATTGGTTTTATTTAGCTGAAAAACTCAAATATAATTGCAATATTCTTAGTCAGAAAACCTTGGTCTCGCATGACTACAGCCTTCTCTTTATTGATGAAATTATTGAGCATATTTATAAATACAACTACGATCAGATTCCACCAATTGCAATTTACTTTCAGATTTATTTAATGCTATCTGATTTTGAAGAAGAAAAACATTTCCAAAACCTAAAAAAATTAATCGAAACGCATATTACTGAGTTTCCTCAAGATGATGCTTCCTACATTTACAATTATGCTTTTAACTACTGTATTCGAAAAGTAAATAGAGGAAAGGGATACTTTATGAAGGAATTTTTTGAGCTTTATCAATACGCTTTAAAGGAAGACGTAATTCTGGTAAATGGGGAGTTGTCTCCGTGGCACTTTAAAAATATTGTTCTTGCAGCTTTACGTTTAGGGAAGTATGTTTGGGTAAAAAAATTCATAAAAGATTATTCTGTGAAACTTCCAGAAACGATGAGGGAAAATGCGTTATCTTTCAATCTCGCTCAACTCTATTTCTATAAAAAAGACTACGACAATGTAAAATCTATGCTACAAGAAGTGGAATATGAAGACCTTTCCTATAACCTCAATTCCAAATCTTTTCTCCTCATGACGTATTATGAAACAGATGATTTCGAACCACTCGAATCCTTATTGGAAAGCTTTAAAGTCTACCTGAACCGACACAAAGACATCCCCGAATCACGCCGTAATCTCTACATGAATCTCATCCGGTTCGTCAAAAAACTCACCCGCCTTATGCCCGGCGATAAAAAAGCCATCGAAACAATCAAAAAAGAAGTAGACGAAACAAAAGGGATCGCCTCCGAAAAATGGCTGAAAGAGAAAATTGCTGAACTGGAATAGGGAATTTGGAGAAAGCGGTGTAATGGTACAGCGGTTCAAAGGTGCATGGGTGCAGAGGAACAGCGGTACAAGGGGGAGGTCGTAGGTTTTAGGAAATTGGGAGAAAGGGGTACAGCGCTACAAAGGGTACAAGGGGGGAGGTGCCCGTGGGACTTTTCAAGTTCATTGTTTTTTGAGAACTAAACATCTGATAGTCAAATATTTAGATTCGGGTTGGTGCAATTATTTGAATACGCTCTAAACATTAATGAACTATCCCCCAATCCCAAAAATTTATTTAATTTTCATTCTTAACTCTTCGTTTTTAATCCTTCATCCTCTTCTTTCCAAATTCCCCTTTCCTATCCTCCTATCCTCCAAGTTTCCTACTTTCCTACTTTCTTATTCCCCATCTGTACCGCTGCACCGTTGTACCTTCTGCACCCTATTTTCCAAATTTCCTAACCTCTCCCCGCTTGCTTCAACGCCCGAAAATCGACCGGGCTGACGCCCGAAACGCCCTGTTCTTCCATATACACCCCATAGATCACATCCACAGCAGCCATAGTTTGTTTGTTGTGCGTGACGATCACAAACTGGGAATCTTTGGAAAACTCTTTGATGATATTATTGAACTTGTCGATATTGGCATCGTCCAGCGGGGCGTCCACCTCATCGAAAATACAAAAAGGGGCGGGTTTCAGGAGGTAAAGCGCAAATAATAAAGCAATAGCAGTCAGCGTCTTCTCTCCTCCTGATAGTTGATTGATCGATTGGGGTCGCTTCCCCTTAGGTTTAGCAATAATATCAATGGGAGACTCTAAGGGATCGTCCGGATCGGTGAGTAATAAATCGCAAGTATCGCTGGTTGTAAATAAGCTTCTGAAGACGTCTTTGAAATATTCCCGCACTTTATCGAAGGCTTCATTGAATTGATTAACAGCGGTTTGCTCAATCTCCTCAATCGTTTCCATCAGTGACTTTTTAGCCTCCAAAATATCATTTCGCTGGTTAGTGATATTGTCAAACCGGATTTTCATCTCCTCATAAGCCTCCAGGGCAAGGGGGTTTATTTCTCCGTAATTATCGAGTCGTTGTTTGAGCCGGCCCACTTTTTGGTCCAATGCATCCAGCGTATATTTGTCATCGGGCTCCCGGTTGATGAGCTCATTGATATCCTGATCAAACTCGATCTTTACCCGTTCGGCTATGCTATTGATCTCGATCTTGATTTCATTGTATTTATCCCGCAATTGATTGATCACTGATTGCGTATCTCCTGCTTTCCGGTTGGTCTTGCGCAGTTGATCTTCCAACTCCACAATGGCTCCCCTGGCTTTGAAATATACTTGCTCCGCTTCGGTTAAAGAGGCTTCTTTTTCCTCTTTTTGCTT
The DNA here is from genome assembly GCA_964534315.1 of uncultured Saprospiraceae bacterium. Taxonomy (GTDB): domain Bacteria; phylum Bacteroidota; class Bacteroidia; order Chitinophagales; family Saprospiraceae; genus CAZHOV01. The sequence goes on from CAZHOV010000013.1 coordinate 48,344, forward strand.
GTAGCGATCCAGCAATTGCTTTTCCATATCAACTAACAGCTGCTCGATCTGTTCTTTTTCCTTAATAGCGTTGGTCAGGTTTTTTCCGTCCGTTTCGAGTTGCAGCTGGTTTTCTTTCCATTGGTTTTGCCGGAAGGATAGTTCTTGCCGTAAGGTTGTAACTGTATTTTGCTGACGTATATATGCTACATTTTTCCGGTTATAAGCCTCGGAAGCTTCGCTCAATTGTTCCGCTATTTTGCGGTAATTTTCGTCAATGGCGGAGATTTGCTCTTTTGCCTTATTACCTTTTTCTTTTTTGCGCTTGAGCTCGTCTTTGATCAGCTGGTTATTTTCTTTCAACTCCTTGATGACCAGCTGAATATCTTCTTTTTGTTTTCCCGCATCCCGAACAAAGTTTTCCATACTTTCCAGCTTGGTCATCAGCGATACCTTTTGCTGATCGAGTTGATTAATCACCCGCTTTTCATGGTCGATCTCGGTGCGCTTGATGTTGGCTTTTAGTTTGTCGTATGCTTCCTTTAAGGTGTAGAACTTTGAAGAAAGCCGTTGTTCTTGTCGCTCCAGGTTTTGAATGGAAATATCGAGGACTTCGAGGTTCTTTTTACGACCTATTTTCTTTCCTTCGAATAACCCGACAGACCCTCCGGAAAGGCTGTATTTCCGTTGTACAAACCGCCCGCTTTTAGAGAGGATAACAACGTCTTGCTGCTCCAGGGTTCTGGGTAGTTCTTCATTTTCGGTGATCACTACATTTTCCAACAAAAAGCTGATCAGGTTACGGTAGGGGGGATCGGTTTCTACCAGGTCAATGGCTTGGAGGGTATTGGGGAGCAATACCATTTTGGGGGTATAATCTTTGAAGGCATCCAGAATGAAAAAATTGGCTTTCCCGCGTTGGGCATTATGGAGAAGGTGGATGGCTTTACGAGCTTCGTCCAGGCTTTGGACGATGTAGTAATTGAGATAGGGCTCAAGGTAGTTTTCAATGGTTACCCGGTATTCTTCCTTACAAAAGATGAGGTCTGAGAGCAAGGGAGCTTCAACATTCCAGTCCTTGCTTTTGTTGAGAAATTTGATTGATTCCGGGAAGCCTTCCAGGTTCTCAATCATACTCTCAGTAAGCTTGAACTCATTTCTGCGGGCATCTAGTTGCCGGTTGACTTCAGCGATCTCTTTGCGCACCTGCTCGATATCTTTTTCAAGCTCTTGGGCTTTTTGTTCCCGTTCTAACTCCTTTTTTTCAAGATTGGAGAGGGTCGCAAATTTGGCTTTGCGTTCCTGTTCAAGCTTGTTGAGTTGTTCTTCCAGGTAGTTGATTTCCTTGGTTTTATCGGCAAATTCTTCTTCCAGTTTTTGGAGTTCTTTTTGGCGGTTTTCGATTTGGTTGGCCTGGATAGCCAGCGTTTTTTCCTGTTCAAAGATGACTCGATCGAGCTTTTGTTGGTTATTCAGGTACTCGTCGAGGTCGGTTTTCAGGTCAGAATGGGTTTGTTTGATGTTGTTGAGATTGTCCTGGGCTTCTGCCAGGTTTTTTTTCAGGTCTTCTTCTTTAGTATTCTCGGAGGCTAAGCGTTGTTGGAAGCTATCTACCTCTTTGGAGAACTGCTCGATTTTGGTTTTAGCCAATTCGATTTGATGATTCAGTTTTTGCTGTGAAGTATCCAAAAACCGGATCTTTTCTTTTCGAATATTTTTTTGATTTTCAGTATCGCGAATGGTATTAACTAATTCGTTCAACTCCTTTTGCCGGGAAGAGAGGGCTTTTTCTTTATCTAGGTTTGCCTTTTGGAGTTGTTCGATTTCCGCTTCGAATTTAGTGGCATCGGTTTTAAATTTCTGAAGTTGGTCTTCTTCTTTTTCTAGTTTGCCGGAGAGCTCTTTGTAGCGCGATTTCAGATCACTGAGTTTAAAGACGATCAGCTCTGTACTGTATTCCTTGTATTGGTCTTTGAGGTCATAGTACCTGCGGGTCCGGCGAGCTTGTTTTTCCAGTTCTTTGAGGGTGCCTTCGATTTCGAAGAGGAGGTCTTCGATACGTTCCAGGTCTGCCTCCGTGTTTTTGAGCTTATTAATCGTTTCCCGCTTGCGCTTTTTATATTTGGAGATACCCGCTGCTTGTTCGAACATTTTCCTTCGGGCCTGCTCCTTATCGGCCAACAGATCATCTACCATTCCCAGTGCGATGATAGCGTAGGAGTTAGAGCCTATGCCCGTATCCAGAAAGAGGGAGGTGATATCCTTCAGGCGGCAGGGAACATTATTGAGTCGGTACTCGCTATCTCCGCTTTGGTACAGTATTCGGGTAATGGTAACGGTATGATATTCAGTTGGCAGAAGGTTTTTGGTATTTTCGAAAGTTAAGGATACCTCTGCCAATCCGCTGGCTCTTCGTTTTTTGGTGCCGTTAAAAATGACATTACTCATTTTTTCCAGGCGCAGTTCCTTACTTTTTTGTTCTCCCAACACCCAACGAATCGCATCGACGATATTGGATTTACCAGAACCATTAGGCCCCACAATTCCAATGACCCTTTCATTGAAATTAATAGTCGTTTCTTTAGCGAAACTTTTAAATCCCTTTATATTTAAGCTTGTTAGACGCATATTTTCCTAAAGCCTGCAAAAATACGAATCGTTCTTCACAAACGAGCACTCTGGTAATTTTTTTATAAAAAATTTAGAGAACGTCTAGTTTTACCTGCAAGTCACAGAAAGTGTTAAAAATTTTAATATGTAACAAAATGCTATACAAGAGTATTTATATATGAAACAGTAGGTATTGCCCGTTTTGTAAATATAAAAGGTATTGGAGTATAGGAAAATAGAAAAAAAACTACTAACTTTTAGAAATAATCCAAAACTTACCCCCTTATGGTTGACAACAGAATAATTCTCGTATTGGTTAGTTTGATGATCTGGATGGCCTCCTGCAATCCGGATGAGGATCCCGTCAATAAATGTACGGATCTCGCTTTGGCGGATTTTACCATTGAATACAGCAATGGCGGAATACCTCCGGAATTAGTGACCCTCCGCAGTATTGACTTAAGTGGAGATGCTTATTTTTGGGAAGTTAACGGTCAAACTTCCAACGGCCCCACCTTTACCGTAAGCTTTAATGAAACAGGCGTATTTGATGCCACCCTCGAGGTACAAAAAGGAATGGAAGTATGCGACCTTACCCGGGTCATCGAAATTTCCCCTAATCCGCTCTTTGGTTCTTCTGCTATTTTTGTTGATTCAGACGGGACCATTTATTACAAATACCTCGATAACCCCGGCGCTCCGCAACAAGCCGTCGGAAATGTCGGGAATATGGGGTTGAAGGGGTTGGCCTATGATGAGCAACACAAAAAGTTGTATTACTCGGGCTCCATTTTTCGTTCTAACATGGACGGATCAGCCAATGAACAACTAATTGAAGATCCAGCCAGTAACCTCATTGACTTAGACCCTTCAGATAATGTTTTATTGTACGCTACCATTGAGCAAAACAGCCCGGTTATCAAAATGGCCGATCTCGATGGTAATAATCCAAAGACATTGCATGATGGATTCTTTCGGTTTGATTTTATGACGGTCAGTCATACCCATAATATAGTATTTTTTGTAGATGCGGAACTCAGTTATGAAATTGGCTTCCTTCAATATGGTGTGGATCCTGTAGAACCCGAATTTGCTAGTTTTGGGGATTTTGCCGAAAAGAAAGCCTTAGCATACGACGATACAAATGGATATTTATATTATGCTGAAGGTTATGATGTAAATGTCATTAAGCGTGTAGCCTGGCCAATCACTCCAAACAGTATCGGCGAAATAGTCGTGGAATTTGCCGGTAATACCCCTGTTCTGGGCCTTGATATCGACGAAAAGGTCAATCACCTTTACTGGACCTATCAAAAAGGGGATATCGGAGCTATTCACCGGCTGGATCTTAACGATCCGGGTGCAGAGGTAGAGACCGTCTTCGAAGGCGAGGTCAATCCGAAAACGCTGCAAGTTATACATCCTTAGGGAAATAAGAAAAACGAAAAGAAGTTATTTTGAACCACTAAACCTCTGGACTACTTCCCTTTTTTTTGGTCCATAAGATCATAGCCTCTCTTTTGTTGAGCAGGTAGGTCGGGGATGCCGATTTGTTTGGCGTCTTCAATGAGTGCTTTGGCTTCGACTTTCCAGAGGTATTTTACATCGTTATTGAGGACAGTAACCAGGTAGGCTCCGGATTTGGCGAACCAGGTTTCTTTGAGGTTGCCCCCGGGCCGGAAAACATGGATTTGATTACCTTCCAGGTCCCAAATCCGAGCAGTGCCGTCTTCTGCTCCGGTGACGAAAAAGTTTCCGTCAGGGGTAAAGCCGACAGTATTGATGGTTTTATTGTGCCCTTTAAGGAAAATGGGCGTATTGACTTGGCCGGTACTGTCAATGGACCATAAAGAAAGGGCTGTTCCTGTTTTTTCAAAGACGACCACATGGCTGCCGTTCGGAGCAATCGTAATGCCAGGTTTTCCGGGGCGTTCAAATCCCCAGCTTTTCGAACCATTTGGGGCGTAGATAACAACAGAATCCTTGCGATATTGAGCAGTAAAAGGACTGGCAACTTTTTCAAAACCAAATTCATAATTGGGTGGATACCTGGTAATGGGCTTTCCTTTGATCTCCCACCAGTGTATTTTTCGGTCGTTCGAAGCGGAAATGACAAAATTACCGTCGTTTGAAATACCCACTGAGCGAACTTGGTCGGAATGTCCTTTTAGTGAGATTACCTTTTGCAGTCCTGATGGCTCAATTTCAAACAGGGTAAGTTCGGGGTTATTGCTAAAGCCAACGGCAAAATATTGATCATTAAGTACTCTTGAAACACTTTCAATCTCTTGAGAGAAGGTCAATTGCCGGATTTCTTTCATTCGCTTAAGTTGATAAATAAATAGACTTTTGCGGGTAAAGAGATATAGTTTTTCCCCATCCTCAGAAAAGAACACATCTACTAATAATGTTTTATCTTCCCGGACTTTAATCTTTTTGGTGGGACGGAAAAATAAATCGCCCTTGGTTTTTAATATAAAAATTTCTCTGGCGGAGATTGCGGCAATATGTTGATCATTAGGAGCGACGGCCACCTTTTTAATCCCTGTATTCGATTTTATTTTTTTGACGCCGGGAGTCAATAGTGCCTTTAAGTCGTCATATTTTCGGATCTCCAGGTTCTTATTTTTATCTGTACTTCCGATCAACAGCAGCGGGGAGTTGTGAAAGAAGGCTACATCATTTACCTCTAATTGGTAGTCGTTGAATTCTTCGATAAGGAGCGATCCATTATTGTTCCATTGCCAGACTTTTACCGATTTATCCTCTGAGGTGGTCGCTACATATTTTCCGTTGGGAGAAAAGGCAGCCCCGGTGAGCGGCCCGTCATGGGGGAAGGAGACTCTGATATCGCTGTATAGCCTGTTTTTTAAGATGGCTTCATTGGTTTTATCCTGGATAAAAATATATTCTGTTTCATTAGGGGCTAGGGCTACCTCTTTTAGGTTTTCAGTAGTATAATCGAGGTTTCTGTAAAAGGGGGTACTTAGATTTACCCCTTGATACGAAAAGAAATCATTGTAGTATATGTTAAAGAAGGTGGGAAAGATGGGAAGCGAATCTCCCTGTTCCCAGGCATATTCAGCCGTTTTAAACGCCTCAGTAGGGTCGCCCCGCTGAAGCGTTAGAAGGGCCTCCGCCTTCAGCCGGTTACTGATAGCTATATTTTCCTGCCGGATGAGTTCCTCATTGATCTTTTCGAGCTCGTCGTATTTTTTCTTAAGTTCTTGTTCGTTTTTTTCGAGGGCCAGTTTGTTTTTTTCGAGTGAATCCCGGCGCAGTTCCAGTTCCCGGACCAACTGGCTGATACTGTCTTTTGAAGCCCTTAAATTAGCGGCTCGTTGTTCAGCCAATTGATAATTCTTTTCAGCTCTTCGACGTTCCTGCTCTGCCTCGGACCTTGCAATTTGAGCAGCCTTTTTTTGCTCATTGACATTAGTCAGCGCACTGTCCAAATCGAGGATCAAGTCAGCCAGTCTTTCAGATTTGTATTTAATGGTGTCTCGTTGGTTGCTTAAATCCTTTTTTTGAGCTTCCAGGATTTCATTTTGATTTTTGGCAAGATTCCATGAATACCAACCGAATGCAGCAGTGATTGCCAGCGCTAACATGGTGGCTGCAATGTAAACGATTCTGGTAATTTTCCTGTTTCTAACTTCTTGTTTACTGATCCTTAAAAAGTCGAGTTCCTCTTTTGATAACTTGTTATTTTCAATCAGTTTGATTTCGTAGTTGTCGATTAGCTGAAGCTCCTTGGCATTGAGGTAGGTATGCGTATTATCAAATGCTTCGTAGCGGTCTTTGATCAATTTGGTTACCTCGAGCAGGGCGATATCTTCCGCACTACGCCGCTCCGCTATTCGGGCGGCCAAGGTATCGTGCGCCAACTCATAGGTTTCATCTTCAAACCGAAGAATCCGGGCTGAAACTAATTCGTTGAGCGTGTAATTCACTACCTTTTCAGAAATATCGGATACATTAATCTGTTCCTGATGAATGGGTAATTTGGTACCCTCCAGCGTAGCAAAGGTATTAAGAATACGATCTACCGTATTAGCAGGAATACCCGGAAATTTGTTTCTCAAGGTCCGCTCCACCTGCTGGGTCTGATTATCCAAAAATTCGCCCAACACCTTCCCGATATCTCCCACACGTTGGAGCAAGGCCTTGTCGAATAATATTTCCGGATAATCTGCCATTTTTTTTAGTCTTGAGTCTTGAGTCTTGAGTCTTAAGAAATATGAATTATAACGTTGTCAAGTCGTCCTGTAGTGGCGTCATCAGGAATTAAGTTTAGGTTATCTCGCAAAGGCGCCAAGAACGCAAAGGAATATTTTCGGAGTTACTGGTCCTCATTGCAAATTCCTCCTTCCTCATCACACATTGCTCATTGCTTCTCTATACAACCGGTCAAGATAAACTTGTAAATAAGACAACTGCACCCCTGATTTTCGGTCACTGATACGGTCGATGATATCTTGTATACGTTCTTCAGGATCGTCTAATTTGATATTGAATTGCTCCAGGGTGCCTTCGATTACGGTACGCACATTTTGAAAACTCATAGGTTCTACACGTAATCTCTTTTCGAATAATCTGGGTACCGCTTTTTCAAAATCGTATAATTGCGCGATAAATTCTTCCCTCATAACCATAATGATTTTACAATTAAGGTCGCTTTCGGCTAGTGTGGCAATATCTTTAATAAAGGTATTTCGTTCTTGTTGGGAGCCCAGGATATACAGCTCTTCGAATTGGTCGAAGATAAGATAAACCGGTTTAAAATAGTCTAAAAATAAGGATTCAATTTTTTGGATAGTGGTCGCGCCTTCCGGGAACGATGTTTTGGCGTTCCTGGCCAACTCGCGATGTAGGGAATGGTTGATATTACCCCGTCGGCGGACGAATAGGTCGAACCAGTCGGTCGATTTGAATTTACTGGCCAATCCGCACTGAATGAGGCTGGTTTTGCCAGAGCCTGAAGGACCATAAACCAATAGTAGATTGGTCTCGAAAACCATCTCATAGAGTCGTTGGATTTCTTCTTCGCGCCCGAAGAAGATTTCACGATCTTGTAAGGTATAAGGATCCAAAAATTTAAAAGGGCTCTGATTTTCCATGAATTATTTACCGATTACATCTTTTTTAAATGCTTCGAACTGCTCGTAAATTTCTTTGAAATTAGTTTTTGAGATGGTTAGTTGATCTTCATCTACATTGACAAACTTATACAAATAACTGTCCTTTGCCGGTTGATAACTGGAAAAGAAGAACAGTTTGGATTTTTGCTCATTTTTGAGCGCGTTTTCGTCAATAATAAAGGGTGAAAGGCTGACATAGTCTTCTACATTATCCATCGACTTCAATAATAGTACCGAATTATTATCAGTAAATGTCGGATAAACAGCTTCCAGATCTAAATAGCCTGCCGTCACCGTATCCAGTCTTACTTTAAAATGCCGGAAACTGGGATCTCTATGCCTCGGTTTGATAATATCAATACCTTTTATGGTTGCGAATTTGTACTTGGCGCAGAAGCCTAGTTTTTTGAAAATATTACCCAGGTGGTGTTCTGCTTGGACACAAAAGCTCTCGATCTCGTCAGCAGCTACCGCTTTGGCGGGATTATATAACTCCTTTTTCAACGCTTCCATAAACTGGTGTCCGGTAATAAACTCTTCGTCTTCGTAAATGATCTGCTTAAGCTCATTTAGTTCTTCGATGAAGTAGGGAATATTATGATCATCAAAAACCTGCCTGATATTCCTGATCAATTCCACATAGTTGAAGAAAAGTAATTCTTCCGAGTTCAGCTCCAAAAACTCATTGAGGGCTTTTTTACAGGACTCAGGTATTTCGAGGCCGGGATTGCGCACCTTAGAATCCCACAGCTGAGACATCATCGTAAACGCAAATAGCTCAATGAGGATATTGTAGGTTTTGAGCAACTGCCGCAGCCGGGCAACGCTGATCACGTCCAGCGAGGTTTGTAGCGTATCCGGATCAGCGGCAAATAATTTACGGACTTGCTCCCCTACAGGGGCGGGAAGG
>CAZHOV010000014.1:0-30396 GCA_964534315.1 uncultured Saprospiraceae bacterium
TTCAGTACAAGACACTCATTCCTCATTCCTCATTCTTCATTGCTCATTGCTCATTCCTCATTCCTCATTCCTCATTCTTCATTGCTCATTGCACCCTGCCAAAGGTTCTGGGTACTTTTCTTTAATTATTTGCACTAAATAGCAAAATAATTAACCTATTTCTGTAACATTTGCATCATTTTTGCAATATATAAGTAGAGACATGAAACAAAAAAAGCAATCCAGGCATATGAAATCAACTTTTACACTTTTTTTAATCCTTTTACTTAGCGCGTTTACGATGCAGTTGTCTTCGAAAACCATGCTACAGAGCTATACGACACCTCTGTATAATCCTACTTTCGATATTAAGATTTTTCCCAATCCTACCACTGATTGGCTCAATATCGAGCTAATTGATCCACTAACAGAGGGCCAACAGGTTGAAATGTCCATCATGAATGTGATCGGGAGCATTATCACTGAACAAGTGATCGAATTTAGTAATAAGCAGTACAAACACCATGTGGGTGATCTACATCCTGGCATGTATCTGCTCGTCCTGGAGACTAACGGAAAAAAGAGCGTGAAGAAGTTTAAAGTGAATTAAATAAGCCATTACAAAAAAATAAATACTTCAACAGTTAAGCAATTCAACAATAATTCATAACGAGGCCATAACCTAAGCTCAAAACCTCCTCAACTGCCCGGTCGTGAACGTCCACTCCGGGGTGTAAAACGTACCTTCTACTAAATTAGAATACCAGGGATTGCCTTTTTCAGCTTGCGGATTTTGCAATATCTGAATTTCCTGGGCAGGCATATAGCTTTGAGCAAGCATAAATTTCTTTTCTCCGGTAGCTTCATTGATCGCCATATCCACTACAATAACCGCGTGGCCGGGGCTTCCTCCTCTAATTAGTACATCTCCGATCTCAATGTCTTTCATAGCCACTGGGGTCAGTTCTTTTTCTAACGACAAGGTTCCAGCATAAGAAAATACAAACGTAAGGTATTTCCGAAAGGTTTGATAAGAATCATTGTATCCGGCGCGATCAACCCACCAGGTGCGGTTGCCCTCTACGGCCACTCTTTTACCCGCCCGCCAAGATGAGTAATCAACAGGAAAACCATTGGTGAGATTAAACCGGATCTGATCATATTCTTCTAGCTGGTAGTGGTACTCCGCTTTTAGCCGCATGACCGCATCGGCACACTGCTGGAGATCTCTATCGCCCACGTCAATATCCAATACCGCCAGATAGACGTTGTGGTTGGGTTTAACGTTACCGTCATAATAATGCACTTGTGCGCCATGAGGTTTGAGTGGAAAATTTTGAAGGTAGGAAGCAAAGGAATTTGGAGTAGGAGTAACTCTATGAAAACCGGTCGGCGGGAGTTTAAATCTTTCCGCTATTGTGGCTCCCTCAGGAAGGAAAAAAGAGATTTTTTCTATTGGTGGAGTAGAATCTTTTTCAACATCCAATTGGCTCTCAGGTTGTTGAGTAGAAGAACTGGAAGGGGTGCAAGCGTAGAAGAGGACCAATAGCAACATTATTGTTCTCATAGTTAATTTTAATAAAACTAACGAACGGATATTAGAGTAAATTCAGAGAAAAAGGTTAATCTTTTGTTAGCGCCCCCTCCTTAATTCAACTTCAACACATCCAAAAAGGCCTTTTGCGGCACTTCTACATTCCCGATCTGGCGCATCTTTTTCTTCCCTTTTTTCTGCTTTTCCAATAGTTTACGCTTACGGGTAATATCACCACCATAACACTTGGCGGTTACGTCTTTACGAAGTGCGGAGATGGTCTCTCTGGCAATGATCTTAGCGCCGACGGCCGCTTGAATAGCGATCATAAACTGTTGTCTTGGAAGCAATTCTTTGAGTCGCTTACAAATTTTACGCCCGAATGCAGCGGCTTTATCGCGGTGTACTAGCGCCGAAAGGGCATCCACTGGATCGCCGTTGAGTTTGATATCGAGTTTGACCAGATCAGAAGCGCGGTAATCTTTTGGAGCGTAATCAAAAGAGGCATATCCCCTGGAAAGCGATTTCAACTGGTCGTAAAAGTCAAATACGATTTCGGCCAATGGCAAATCGAAAGACAATTCAACGCGCTCAGGAGTGAGGTAGTGTTGTTTGGTTAATATGCCTCTTTTCTCCATACACAACTTCATGATCGAACCAATGTATTCTGGTTTGGTAATGATCTGCGCAACAATAAAAGGTTCTTCCACCCGATCTAGCAGCGTTGGCTCTGGCAGATCATTGGGCGTGTTGACCTTGATCTCCTCACCTTTTTTGGTATAGGCGAAATACGAAACGTTAGGCACGGTAGTAATAACTTCCTGATCAAATTCTCTGGAAAGGCGTTCCTGTATAATCTCGAGGTGGAGCATGCCCAGAAAACCACAACGGAAACCAAAGCCCAGGGCAGCAGACGTCTCTGGTTCGAACACCAGGGATGCATCGTTGAGCTGCAGTTTTTCCAAACTATCTCTCAGGTCTTCAAAATCATCGTTATCAATAGGGAAAATTCCGGCAAAGACCATAGGTTTAACATCTTCAAATCCCAGAATGGGTTCCGCTTCTTCTCCTACTTTACAGATCGTATCCCCAACTTTAATTTCTTTAGATTCTTTAACACCTGTAATGATATAGCCAACATTTCCGGCGCTTAATTCTTTTTTGGGTATTTGTCCAACCTGGAGAATACCGATCTCATCAGCTTCATACTCATTGTCCGTATGGAAAAACCGCACGCCCTCTCCTTTTCGAAGCGTACCATTCAAGATTCGGAAATAAGCGATGACACCACGAAACGGATTAAAAACAGAATCAAAAATCAGGGCTTGAAGAGGAGCTTTAGGGTCTCCGGAAGGGGAAGGAATCCGTTCTACGATAGCCTCTAATATATCTTCAACCCCCTGACCTGTCTTTCCGCTTGCTAAGATAATCTCATCCAATTCACAACCGATAAGGTCAATAATTTGCTCTGAAACTTCATCGATCATCGCACTTTCCATATCGACTTTATTAAGGATAGGAATGATTTCCAGGTCGTGTTCAATGGCAAGATACAGATTGGAGATCGTTTGCGCCTGAATTCCTTGAGAGGCGTCAACCAACAATAATGCTCCTTCGCAGGCAGCAATAGATCTGGACACTTCATAGGAAAAATCAACGTGGCCCGGCGTATCTATTAGGTTAAATGTATATTGAGTCTCATCAGATGGCCGGTTGTAATACATCTGAATCGCATGGCTTTTGATCGTAATACCTCTCTCGCGCTCGAGATCCATATCATCTAGTGCCTGGTCTTTCATTTCCCGCTCGGAAATCGTCTTCGTAAACTCCAGCAATCGATCCGAAAGCGTACTTTTTCCATGATCGATATGAGCAATAACACAAAAATTTCTAATATTCTTCATCATCTTACAAATATAGGTACAATATTTAAATTCAAACGTAAGTAAGTTCTTGCTTGTACAAAATAATCACAACCCCTTGTTTCGTTCCTAATAATAGATTCCAATTAGTTATAAAAAACGATAATACTTATGGTTGTAAAAAATGCTGTCTTCTCTCTTTTATCTCTGTTTTTCTTATTGCCGCTAACTGCTCAAAATACTCCTGAACCGTCAAAAAAATTAGTCGAGACGCAAAGTGTTTTCTTTGATTTTGCCAGGCATGAGATTCGTCCGGAAGCGGACTCTATTTTAACGCTTGTAGCTTCGAAAAGTTTGAATTTAGACCATTATGAATTGGAGATAATTGCTCATACCGACTCTATCGGAAATATTCAGAATAACCAGGCACTTTCAAGAAGGAGGGCCCTTGCAGTGATTGATGTACTTTCAAAAAAAGGACTAGACACCAGCCGCATTAGTTTTAATTATAAAGGAGAATTGGAGCCCCAGGCAACAAACGACTCCGAGCAAGGCAGACAGCTCAATCGCAGAGCCGAGATTCAAATCTTTGAAAAGGCGTCGATTCCTATGACCAAATTGCAAGGTCAGATCAAAGATGAAGAAACAGGAGAAGGTATCCGGGCAGATATCGTCATTCATTCCAAGATCATGAGAGATTCTTTCCAAACTAATGAAGATGGTTCTTTTGAACGTCTGGTACCTCAAAATCAGGTGATCGGAGTGGATGTTTACGCTGAAGGGTACTTTTATCAGACTGAAATGCTCAAAACTTCCCCCGGGAAAATACCTCAATTGAGCGTAACCCTTCCCAAAGCGAAGATCGGAGAATCGATCGATATTAAAAATCTTTATTTCGTTGGTAATGAAGATATATTACTTGCCAAATCTAAACCCGAGTTGCCTAAATTATTGAAATTTATGGAGCTTAATCGCTACCTGAAGATCGAGATCGCCGGTCATATCAACCTACCCAATCGCAGACCAGTCGAAAAAGATACCTGGCATTACGATCTATCCCGAAGAAGAGCCCAGCGGATCTATGAATATCTGCTGGCCAATGGTATCGGAGAAGAACGCATGATTTTCAAAGGCTATGGCAACTGGCAGATGCGCTTCCCAGAAGCCACTTCGGAAAAAGAACAAGCCCTGAACCGAAGAGTAGAAATCAAGATCCTGGAAACGGGCGAGAAGGTAAGCGAAGAATAACTACTAATTATTTTTGGAACAACCTGATTACGTCATCGTATAAGGAATTGTGGCGAAGATGGCCTAAAATACCTTTCAGTTTTTTAGCTATCCTCGAAACTGGAAAAATTTTTGCTTAGGCATTATTATGAAAGTTTTATTATTAGTTTCTTTGTCTCTTTATACAGCATCTTCACCCAAAAACTAATCACCAAAAACGTTTTAACATGAAACGAAAAATTACGGTTGTCCTTTGTTTTGTCCTTTCCTTCACGAGCCTTTCACTTAACGGGCAGGAAGGCAATATTCTCCGGGAGTTATATTTAAATGAAGTGTACTTTGACTTTGCCAGCTATCTGATCAAAGATGAAATGATCCCTGTCTTTAAGGAAGCAGTTGGAGAAAGCAAATCACTTGATAATTTTTTCATAGAAATCACCGCTCATACGGACTCCATCGGGTCTGACGAAAACAATAAGGCGTTATCACAAAAAAGAGCGGATGCCGTAAAAAAATATTTAACAGAAGAATTGGGGGTTCCGGCAGATAAAATATCCGCCCAGGTCTATGGTGAAAGCCAACCGGTTGCTGACAATACTACCGAGGAAGGCAGAAAATTAAATCGCAGAGCCACTATTGTGCTCTATCAGGTCCTTCCCAAAGATCCGGAAATGGACCCAGAAATGGCTAAGGAAAAGGAAGAACCTGCGGAAGAAGTTATCGAACCGGAACCAGAAATAGTCGAAGAAACGCCTCCTCCACCGCCGCCTGTAGTAAAAAAAGAACCAGAAGTAGTAGAAGAGAAAGAACCAGAAGTAATCTATACCTCTGAAGAGGGCCAGGATACGATCAAAGCAGGAGAGACTTTCGAGATCAAAAACCTCTATTTCGAGGCTAACTCTTCTCTGGTCAGAGATGAATCTCTTCCAGCCATGAAAACTATCCTGGATTTTATGAAAGCTAACGAATCGGTCAAAATAGAGATCGGCGGCCATATCAACCTGCCGCTTTCTGAAACGCTTAGCGAATCTGACTATGAGCTATCAGTTCAACGTGCAAAGATAGTCTATCAATACCTTTTCACCAATGGAATTGAACTCGAACGGATGGAGTATAAGGGCTACGGTAATACCCAAATGAAATACCCCTTCCCGAAAAATGAAGATGAAGAAAACCAAAATATGCGGGTAGAGATTAAAGTATTGGAAATTGGGAGGTAACGAGGTAACGAGGTAACGAAAATTAAAGCTTACTATCCAAGTTTACAAACAAATTCTTTAAATCATTCAACAATAATCTTTTTTTGTAAAAGCCCTTGAAACCTCGAAATCCTGACTCCGTGATACCTTTTGCGACTACCGGAATACAGACCTCCCGCATCGGCCTGGGGCTCGCCGCCCTGGGCAGACCGGGGTATATCAATCTGGGCCATAGCGAAGACCTGGATGGAGACTATGATCCAAGTAAAATGGAAGCCAGGACGCATCGTATACTGGATCTGGCGTATACCTTAGGTATCCGGTACTTCGATGCCGCCCGCTCTTACGGTAAAGCAGAACAATTTTTGCACAGCTGGCTACAATCGAAAAAACACATCGACGACCTGGTGGTAGGATCTAAATGGGGCTACACCTACACAGCCAACTGGCAAGTGGAAGCGGATAAGCACGAGGTCAAGGAACATTCCCTTCCTGTGTTAAAGAGACAATGGGAGCGTTCTAAACAACTCCTTCCCTACCTGCAACTTTATCAAATACATTCCGCCACTTTTGAGAGCGGGGTACTGGACAATCAGGAAGTACTCCAATATCTTTCCAAACTAAAACGCGATTTTGGTATCAAGATCGGCCTGTCATTAAGTGGAACCAATCAGGGGGAAGTCCTACAAGAGGCTAGCTTGAAATATGTTAACAAAAACTTCCTTTTTGATACCGTACAAATCACCTACAATATCCTGGAACAATCAGCAGCATCAGCTATAAAAGAAGCAGCCGGGCGGGGCATGAACATTATTGTCAAAGAGGTATTAGCCAATGGACGGCTAACGGCCCGAAATCAAGCACCCGGATTTCAGGAAAGACACCAACAGCTGTCAGACATGGCTCAAAAATATGAGATCAGCATGGATGCGCTCGCTATTGCCTTTGTCCTAGCTCAGCCATGGAGCCATTTAGTATTGAGCGGTGCAGCCCGGGAAGATCACCTTAAGTCAAATATTAAAGCACTGGATGTAACACTGGAACAAACCGACCTACAACAGCTTGAAGGACTGGCCATGCCAGCTGCATCATATTGGAAAGAAAGAAGCGCTTTAGTATGGAATTGAAATCGTAGGCATCCATCCACTGCTCTTTAGCAAACAACTACAAAGTCGCTATGCACAGTCTTCAGTTTTTGCTTTTCTCCACACAAATTATTACTTTACCAAACATTACTAATCACAAATAATCAACAAGATGTATCTTAGTTTAAAAAGGATTGTTTTTGTTGTCCTGGCCGTTAGTTTTCTTTACAGCGGTTGCTTCCTTGGTCCCGGAATACAAGGAGAAGGAGAAGTTATTACCCAAACCAAACAAATAGGAGAAATTCATGGTATTGTTTCCAATGGATTTGCAGATGTATTGCTTAGTACCGGCAATTCGGGAGAGGTCAAGATAGAGGGGCAGCAGAATATTATTGATAACCTGGTTTTTGATATCAATAATGATAAAATTTGTACCGTCAGGAATAAAAAACCGGTCAGGAATGCCAAGAAGCTCAAGATTTACGTATCTCTTCCTATGCTAAAGAAGGCGGGTATCAATGGTTCGGGGAATATCATTTCCCAAGATGCTTTCCCGGGAGTCGATCAACTGGATCTGAGCATCAACGGTTCCGGTAATATAGACCTTCAGGTGACGACTGACAAATTGGAGGCAGGCATTAACGGTTCGGGAGATATTAACCTCAAAGGACAAGCAAGAGTAATCGATGTTTCCATTTCCGGATCTGGGGATTTTCAAGCATATGAATTAAAGGCCAATGATGGTAACATTAGGATCAATGGCTCCGGAAATTGTGAAGTAAACACCCTGAACGAACTGGAAGTCGGTATCTTTGGAAGCGGAGATGTCTATTACAAAGGTACCCCTCAATTGAAAACAAATATTACGGGGTCAGGAAACGTGAAACCATCTAAATAACTGATTTACAAAACTAACACTTTTGAGAACTGTACCTTTTATCTTGATTGCTCTGTTTTTAGTATTAGCATGCCAGCCGGAAAAAAAGCAGAAAACGTCAACGGCAACTTTTAATAAAACGATTATCGGCGTGTGGGAGACGGTATCTATAAAAGTAGATGTAAAGACAGCCGACAACCGGGATTCTAGTTATGTTTTCCGGATAGATGAGGCAGACTGGGAAACCCAAATGGATCAAAAGCCCGTCAAAACGGTGTTCGAAGAAAAGGAAAACCGATATTATTCAGAGTTCCGCTCTTCCGGAGATTCGCTCCTCATGCGTCATCGAGGGGTTTGGAATATGTTTGGCGATACCATCATCATGATAGAGCCCAACGCTACCTATCAATACAAAATTGACTGGAATGAAGATGGAGCTGTTTTTTCAAGCTACATGGACTGGGACGGCGACGGTGCCGAAGACGACTGGTTCGAAGGGGTTTACCGAAGAATCGAATAATCCAGCACTTACTTACTCGGTTTCCAGTTTAACTGATAGAGGTCTTTCCTTCTGTCTTTCAGATTTTTTACACTTCCAAACTGGTGTAATTCCTTGATTTTATCCAGGTCAACATCCGCGATTAGCATCATCTCTGTGTTAGGGGTAGCTTCTGCCTTAATCCCGTCGGTGGGGAAGGCAAAGTCACAAGGGGTAAACACCACAGATTGAGCAAATTGAATATCCATATTATGCACTTTAGGCAGATTGCCCACACTTCCGGCAATTGCTACGTAGCACTCGTTTTCAATGGCTCGCGCCCTGGCGCAGTTACGCACTCTGGAATAACCGTTTTGGGTGTCCGTTAAGAAGGGAACAAAAAGAATATTCATACCTTGGTCTGATAGTAACCTCCCCAGTTCCGGGAATTCAACATCGTAGCAAATTAATATTCCGACCTTTCCGCAGTCAGTATCAAAGACTTGCAGCTTATCCCCTCCTTTCATTCCCCAACATTTAGCTTCGTCTGGGGTAACGTGGAGTTTGACATACTTTTCGTAGGTTCCGTTTCTACGGCATAGGTAGCCAACATTAAATAAATGGTTATCTTCGACTAAGGGCATGCTACCAGTGATAATATTGATATTGTAGGTAATGGCCAGATCGATAAATTTATCTCTTATTTCCTCCGTATAGCTAGCCAACTCTCTGATCGCTTCATGCTCGGAGAGATCATTATAGGAAGCCATGAGAGGAGCATTGAAAAATTCGGGAAAGAGGACAAAGTCACTTTTATAAGTAGACAGGGCATCGGCAAAAAAATCCATTTGCTCGAAGAGGTCTTTCAGTGTCCGGTAGTTACGCATTTGCCATTGCACAAGCCCAAGCCGCACAATAGATTTATCAGGGCGTACTTTTTTAGTGGGTTTGGTATGATAGATATTATCCCACTGCAGCAATACCGCAAAATCTTTTGACTCCTCATCGCCTGGCAGATATCCTCGCAGTACTTTTTTTACGTGGAAATCATTGGAAATTTGAAAGGTCAGTACCGGGTCAAATATTTCCTTGAGTTTGACTTGTTTGATATATTCTTTTGGTGTAAACGACTCTGCATGCAGGTGGTAATTGGGAATGCGTCCTCCAAAGATGATGGCTTTGAGGTTTAGATTTTCACATAGTTCTTTTCTGGCGTCATAAAGCCGTCGGGCCAGGCGCATTCCTCTGAATTCGGGCCGTATAAACACATCGATTCCATACAAAACATCCCCATCCGGATCGTGGGAATTAAAGGTATAACCGCCCGTAATTTCCTCGTAGGTGTGATCGTCTCCAAAGTCTTCATAATTGACGATGATAGCCAGAGCACATCCGACAATGGTGCCGTTTACGGCAATGCCGATTTGTCCTTCGGGAAATACTTCCAGCAGCTTTAGAATATGGTGTTCTTTCCAATAAGCCCCCGGCCAGTTTTGGTAAGCCTCAATCATCGACTGTTTTAGTGCTTCGTAATCTTCTTTTTGCACGTGGCGGAGTTCTATCTTTTCTATGGTAGGATTCATGTAAATTGTTTTGTGTTAAAACAGCTAAATACAAAGAGAAGTTCTAAAGAAAAAATTCTTCTTAAATGAAAAAATCCCGCTTTAATTAAAAAGCGAGATTTTTTCAACATTCATATATTTCAAAAAGTATGATTATCTATTTTACTGTATCGTGGAATCTTTAACAAGGGTAAGAATAAAAAAACGTGGTTTGAAGGAAAGGATTAATATCTGTTATATCCTCCGCCGCCTCTTCCGCCGCGGTTGTTATCCTTACTAGGACGAGCCTTTTTAACAACGATCTGACGACCGTCCAGTTCGGCTTCGTTTAAGGCAGAGATGGCATCATATGCTTCGTCATCATTTGGCATTTCTACAAAGCCAAATCCTTTAGAACGACCGGTGTCGCGATCCATGATGATTTTTACGGAATCGACCTCACCGAATTCTTCGAATACTGACCGCAGCCCATCTTCTTCCGTTTTGAAATTTAATTTTGCTACAAAAATGTTCATTAGAAAAAAATTTAAAAAAATTAGATAAAACTCCTTTACCCAAGGAGCCCCTTTCGGGTATTAAAAAAATTATTACAACACAAAGGTATTGAAAATTTAAATTGCATGCTGAATTTTTTACTGCTGCGTTGATTTATTTTTTTATGATTTTCAAGACCTATAATCTGATTTATAGAATGTTAGTAGCAGTAAGGGAAGAAGCGTAAGATCGGCAATCAGGGCGATCGCCAGGGTGATGGTGATTAGCATTCCAATATAAAAAGTTCCCAAAAAGACTGAGAAACAAAGGGTTGAAAAGCCCCCCATGAGTATTAAAGTGGTTACCAAAATGGCTTTACCCGTAATCCGGTAGGTATTCCTGACAGCTTCTTTCAGGGGGTGTCTGGCAATTTCGTGCCTGAATTTACTTAGGAAATGAATGCTGTCATCGACAGCAATACCAAAGGAAATGATAAAAATGATTGAGGTAGAAATCTTCAGATCAATCCCTGCAAAGCCCATAATTCCTGCAATAAACAATAACGGTAGCAGATTTGGAATAAGCGTTAGCAGGACCATTTTTACGGATCGAAGCAAAAAACCAAATAAAATACCGATGATCACAATAGCAATACTTAGACCTTCCAATACATTCTCCGCCAACTGCTGATTGTTTAAATCTATCAGATGCAGCGTTCCGGTAATTCGATATTGGTATTTTTTTGCAAACCCTTGCTCTTTAAAAAATTGGTCGAATTCGCGGTTTAACTTTTTCAGCCGCACACTCCCCAGATCACCAATCTTACCGCTAAATCTACCAATCCTCTTGTCATTGCTGAAATAGGCCGTATAATCGCGCCCTTCTGCATATTCATTGAGCTTCCGGCTCAAAAAAGCAACCAGTTGAGTATCCTGCGGAAGCCTGAAAAAGTTTGGGTTTCCTCCTTGATAAACCATATGAGCATGTTGAATAATCTTCGAAGGGGAAAGTATGTTGTCTACCCCGTAACTGTTTTGCAGAAAACTGTCAATCTGCCGGAAAGCCTTTAAATGGGAGAGTTGGAAAACGGTCTCTTGATCAGTTTTTAGATTTACGACCATCTCGAAAGAACGCGCTCCAGCAAAGTTTTCAGAGAAGAATCGTAAATCTACCTGCTGAGGGTGATCTTCCGGGAGGTCCTGGAGCAAAAAATTATTCACCTGGATTTGGCTAAGACCGATGATACCAAACAAAACAATTGCCAAAGAACTTAACCAAATCAGGTTGGGGTGTTCCTGCACCCAGAGAAATCCCTTTTCCAGCATGCGGTCCCAAAAACCAGCAGACTGCTGATATTTGAATGATTTAGCTCCGGTAATAACCAAAATGGCCGGCATTAAAGAATAAGTCAGCAGGTAGGCAATAGCAATACCCACTGTAGAAAAGATACCAAAAGAGACCAGTGAACTGAAATTGGAAGTGGTGAGCGTAAGAAAACCAATAGAAGTTGTAAAGGTGGTCAGAAAAGTAGCGATGCCCACCTCCCGGATAGCAGCTTTGAGGGCGGATCGCTTTTCCTCTCCCGATTGAATGCGCATCAAATAATTGGTGAGCAAATGGACGGCATCCGCAATGCCAATGATCAGCAAAATAGTTGGTATAATATTGGAAATCAAATCAATAGAATACCCCAAGCTGACCATGATGCCCAACGTCCAGACTACTGACAATCCTACGATACTGAGTGGAATGACCAACCCCCAAAATGATCGATAAGCAATTAACAGGAAAAGAGTGATAAGCAAAACTGCACTGCCAATAAATAAAACTACCTCCCGCTCAATAATTTCAAAAAAACTTGTTTGGGCAAAGCTTTTTCCGGCAAAATGCACTTCATGAAATTCAAAACGGCGGGTTTCCGCTTCAATGCGGCTGGCCAGTGTTTGATACTGCTGAGTTGTTAATGGATCATCGTGTTCTACATACAGAACGACTGATTGACGGTCAGAGGAAAATATCCTGTTCTCTAAATGTGGAGCCTGATAGATGCGGATACTGTCGGAGGGATAGCGGTCAGGAGCAAGAGGATGTAAGTAGGGTAATTCAGAAAGCCGGTTGTAGAGGGGTACCCGCTTAAAACGCTTGACATTAGTAGGGGAATGTACTTTGGTAACATGCTGAATTTCCGATACAACCTTTGTGAGGGAGTCTATCTTTTTCAAAAAGGGCAGGTTGAAAATGCCTGCAGGGTTGCGAATACCGATCAGCACATAGCTGTTGTCATTTTCAAACTCCTGCTGAAAGTCCCTAAAGAATTTCGTTTCAGGATGGTTGAGGGGGATGAATTTATCGAGGTCATAATCGAAGGAAATATCTGGAAGCAGACTGGCGAACCCTGCGGAAATCAGGCCGATCAGCAGTAGTATTCCCCAGCTAAACTTTCGAATATTACCCACGGTTTTGGTTTACTTTTCTTTAGATTGAATGATAGCTAACGTTTTGTTTACGGTTACCATCTCTTCGGCTTCTTCGTCTGTAATCTCAATATCAAAGGCATCTTCGATATCAAGAATGATATCAACAAGGTGGGCAGAGTTAATGTTTAGATCCTGCAATAAATTAGTGTCTTCTCTAATCTCTTTGAGATGGTCTTCTTCAACGTAAGGCTGAATGATTTCAGAAAGTTTCGCCAGAATTTGCTCTTTATCCATTGACATACTTTTTAAACGCGATACAACAATTGATATCTCCAAACCCAAAACTACTACTTATTATGATTTGGGGAGCTATATTCAGCAGCTTTTGTGGGATTTTGTTTTCTGAAATACGTTCTTCTATTTTGGGGTGCAGATCTTCGCAATTGATAGAAGGATGGATAAAGCCTTCGTAAAGTTGCAGGATGGCGGCCACTGCTTCTATAGCGCCTGACGCGCTTAGGCAATGGCCTGTCATTGACTTTAGCGCATTGATATAAGGAAAATCATCTGCCGATCCCAGCGCTTTATGCCACAGTCGTACCTCATAAGGATCAAAGATGGTAGCGGTCAGATGACCGGAAATCAGATCTATTGACTGCGGAGCTAAGCCGGTACTATCCAGGGTGTTTTTCATACATTTGAGAATACCCTCCGGATTTGGAGCCGTCATCGAACCACCTTTGCGATGCCCGCCAGCATTCCGGGCTCCTCCAAGCACTTCACCGTAGATGGGCGCATTGCGCTCAAGGGCGCTTTCGAGGTCTTCCAATAACAAGGCACCTGCTCCTCCACCGGGAACAAACCCCGAGGCTGAGGCGCTTAATGGTCGGGAACCTTTCTGAGGGGCATCGTTAAATTTGCGGGTAAGTACGCGCATAGCATCAAACCCAGCCCACATATAGGGACTGGCGCTATCACAACTACCACAAACCATCCTTCGGGCTCTCCCGCTTTTTATATGATCATAACCCATGAGAATGGCTTCCGTACCTGTTGCACAAGCCGAGGCATTGGTGGTTACCCAATTGCCCAGCCCCAGCAATCCGCCCAGGTAGGCGCTGACCCCGCTCGACATTGTCTGGGGCACCGCCGTACTTCCCATACGCTTAATATTATTACCGTCAATTTTATAGGTACTATCGCGAACCACATCTGCGCCGGCCAGTCCCGCTCCAAATATACAGCCGGTATCCCAGTTGGTTTCGCTTTTGTTAGGGATGTCATAAGGGAGATCAGCATTTTTCCAGGCTTCAATTCCGGCGATACAGCCAAAAAGGATGCCATCAGCAGCCATTTGTTTGAGGAATAATTCTGAAAAATAGGAAGCTTTAAGCTCCTCAGATAGGACGGGAGCTCCGCCTATCTGGCATTTAAACCCCAGTTCTTCGAGGCGCTCGTGAAAGGCAATGCCTGAACGCCCAACTTTTATAGCTTCAGAAAAACGCTCAATTCCTACACCGTTAGGAGACACCACCCCCATTCCCGTTACGACCACCCGTTTATTTTTCATTCTGATTAGCTTTTACGATCATACCAGACATGGTTCCTTTACAAACTGTTTCTCCTAAATTATTGGTCATTTTTACCTTACATTTCAATTTTCCAAACCGAAAATAAACTTTTTCTGAATAGACCACCACTTTATCTCCCGGTAAAACAACTTTTAAAAAGTCCACCTCAGAAGTCGTAAAAACAAACTGACGAGACTCAGGTTCTTCATGCGCATTCGTCAGATACATCCCCAAACCTACTAATCCAATCTGCGCCATTGTTTCAATTAAAATCACTCCCGGAGTTACCGGATTATCTGGAAAATGCCCCGCATAGAAATATTCTTCTTCCCTATACTGATACGTCCCTGAAATACTATTTTCATCCACTTCCAAAAACTCATCGACGAACAAAAAGGGAGTCGAGTATGGTAGAAGGGCTTTTAACTTCGTTGTAGTCATGTTTTCAATGAGTAATGAGTGTCTTTTGTAAATTTAGTTTAATTAAGGAATATTAAGGGTTGTCAGCCCTTGAGGTTGTTTTGGAGGAGTTTCTAAATCCTGTAGCGATGCTCCTATTAGTCCTTCAGACGAATGAGATAAAACAGCATACCGCTATATCGTTGCCCCATTATATGATTACTCCCACTTCAATAAAATCCGTTGAGCCGAAAATCCGGGACCAAAACTGAGCATTAAGCCGTGGTCGCCCTGCTCGGGTTGTTGTTCCAGAATATCTTTGAGTACATAGAGGACC
Source organism: uncultured Saprospiraceae bacterium (assembly GCA_964534315.1). GTDB lineage: Bacteria > Bacteroidota > Bacteroidia > Chitinophagales > Saprospiraceae > CAZHOV01. Next base: position 15,002 of record CAZHOV010000014.1, read on the forward strand.
GTTGCACTCGACATGTTTCCATATCGTCTTAACACTTCCTTCGTCGCATGTAGGTCTTTTCCCAATTTACCAAATAATTCCTCCACCATTTGTACGATCTTTTTACCGCCGGGATGAAAAACCAGATGATGAATATCTTCTATGGATAAATTATTTTTTGCTAAAAAGGGATGAATGATCCGGTCGAAATTGGCATTGATCTTTTCGGGGACGCTCGGGTCAAGGATCATTTGAAAGCCGGAGTTGGATAGGTGGAAGCCCATCATGTCAATCTCATCATAGAAATGGAACATCTCCGCATCCAACATATTGGGGCGATTTTCATTTGAGGGACCTACAATGGCGCAGGCCGCTCCATCTCCGAAAATAGCAGCACTGACCATATTAGCCATGGAAAAGTCGTTGTACTGAAAGGTACTCATTGGCGACTCGAAAGAGAGAATAGCTGCCCGTTTACCAGGATTAGCCATCAGGAAATTACGAGCATAAATCAAAGCGGATACTCCTGCAGCACAGCCCATTTCGGTTACAGGCAGACGGATCACATCTTGCCGCATCTTTAGGCGGTTGATCAAATAAGCATCTACAGAGGGAATCATAAATCCGGTACAACTGACAGAAATAATAAAATCTATATCCTGTGGTCCTAACCCCGCTTTATTCAATGCTTTTTGAACGACCTTTTCTGAAAGCTCAATCGCTTTTTCAACATAATAATCATTTTTCTCTTCGAAGCTCAGGTTGGCCAATACCTTTTCGGCGGGCATGATGGAGTAGCGTTGATCTACCTGCGCATATTTAAAAATACGCAACACCTTTCGCTGAAAACGCTCATCCTGCCCGGCCAAATGCATCTCCATATCTTCAATGATCTGGTCAGTGGTTTTTGTAAACTCAGGCAACTCCGTAGCGACAGATAGTATTTTTAGGTTCTTGTACATTAAATAATTGATAGTTAGTAGTTAATGGTTAGTGGTTAGTAGTTAGTAGTTAGTAGTTAGTAGTTGATAGTTAATAGTTAGTAGTTGATGGTTAATGGTTGAAAACGTGCTCCACCCGGTAATCGTATCACTCATCCATCCATACAATCGCTTGATACCGAAACGCCCATTTCCATTTGATCTCAAAGTTAGGCGTTTTGCAATAATCAAAAAAATGATAGAAATCTGCTTTTCGGAATCCTTTTCGGATGGAGAGCAGACCATCTTCGCGGGAAATATCAGAAAAGCCCAAAATACGAGTAAGGACCTGGAAAAGCCGATACGCTAACGGACTTCTGTGTAAGTCATTAATGATGATCAATGGAACCCCAGCGGCTTGGGCTCTGCTGATCAGGGTACAGCATTGTTCTTCCGTAAAATGATGTAGGAAAAGGCCGAAAAGGACGACATCAAATTGTCCCCAATCCAGATTTTTATCAAAAACATTTTGATGGGAATAAGAAATATTTGAGAACCCTTTAGAATGTTGTTCAGCAAAGTCTACGATATGAGGGTTGGCATCAATACCGGTCAATTGCAGGTTGTAGTTTTTCTTTTGCCCCCATTTGGACAGGGTCCGTAAGGCATCTCCACCGCCGCAGCCTATATCGCCAATATGAAGGATTTCCTTTCGGATAAGAGCCGGCACTTTTTGTAGTCCTTCCTTTAGGCTATTGATCACCAGCATATTGCCGCCTAGCCATCTGTTGACCCATTCGATCTCTCGTAGTGTTTGATGCAGTTGTTCACCTCCTATAGAAAAATCATCAATGATTTCCAGGTCGTTGGCGCGTATTTGAAAATTCATCGGTTACTGTTTTGGGGCAAGATAGGGAGAATTGGGGAAATGGGAACCACTCCTCCATGCGTTTGCTTTATAAACCACGGTAATAAACCAGGAAACCAACCCAATGGCTGCATCAAGGTATTGGCCATTTGTGGTTGGAGAAATAATTGCTGAAAGTGCCTGCCCCACCATAGACGATACCGAAATTGTTGGTTCCATGCTTTTCGGTATTTTTTTTCTAGGATTTGCCTGGTTATTTTCTGTTGGTGAAAGGAGATCGATAATTCACTAATGATCTTAGCGGAGTGAATGGCCATGGCCATGCCGTTGCCACACAAGGGCGGGATCATCCCGGCGGAATCACCCGTCATCAACACATGATCATGGATGAGTGATTTCCTTTTGAAGGAAATATTGGAGATTGCCAGATTTTTTTCCAGAACAGGAGTGGAATTTACCAGAAATTTTTGGAGTACCGGATTGGATTTTAATGCCTTTTCTTCTAATTTTTCAATACTACCGTATTTTTTTAATCCACCGGCCGTACTCAGGTAAGCGAGATTAACAGTACCATCTTCTACCTGGCTCAGACCACAATAGCCTCCTTCAAATAGGTGTAGCGAGACGACATCATCGGGAAAGGAACCGCGGTAGTAGTTTTTCACCCCTATAAAATCTGATTTGATTTGGAAAAAAGGGCGGTTTAAGGATTGGTCCAGGTTGGAGCGTTTACCATAGCTGCCAATGACAAGCCTGGCGGAAAAGGTCTTTTCTTTGGTGCAAAGTACTTCAAAATGATCGTTTTGCTCCTTCACTTCGAATACTTTTTCCCCCAGCAAGAATTCTACCCCTTGCTGCCGGGCAATGGTATACAAGTGTTGATCAATCGTGAAGCGTTTGATACTAAAGCCGCCCAAAGGCAGAGGGGTACGGTAAGATTGCCCATTTGGTGTAGTGAGCCAAAATTTGGTCAGCGATTTGGCGCCAAGATTGATGGGATCGATGCCAAGTTGGCGCCAATAAGGCAGCACTTCATTGGAGATATATTCGCCGCAGACCTTATTGAAGGGGTATTGCTTTTTTTCGATCACCAAAACGGAGCATCCGGCCCGGGCCAGATGGATGGCACTCGTTAATCCGGCAAGGCCTCCACCAATGATTACGCTATCATACATATCGGATCAATTCAATACACATTCAATAGTGATAACCACTTTATTATTTAAAATGAGGCTACCTCCGCCTACTTCAAAGTCGCGGCGATTCAATTCAAAACTCCCTTTTATTTGGGTGCTTTTTCCCAACGCTTTGAGGTCGACGGGAAAGCGTACATCCTGAGTAGTGCCTTTTATAGTGACTGTACCCTCAAAATAGGTTGCTTCTTTTTCTTCTACAAACCTTTCAGACTGGATGATAATAAAAGGGTACTTCTCTGCATGAAAATAGTCATCCCTCCTCAGATGGTCATCTCGTTTCTCGTTTCCCGTATCGATGGTTTTGACCTCTACCGTACCTTTTATTTTACTATTGGCCAGATCGTCCTGATCGAAGTTGCCGGTCACCTTTAATTCTTTTAAACTGCCATGGACCCATGATCCAAAATTTTTGATCTTGAACGTAACGGAATAGGGATACAGCGTATTCAGTATGTCTGAGCTGTCTACTGTTGGTAAGACGAGTAATAAAGAAGCTAAGGATAGGATTAGTGCTTTCATTTTTTGCGTTTTGATTACGAGCTGATGTAATCAAAAAGATATTTTAGGCAGGATTGTTCATAAGTAGTAAGGCAAAAAAATTGGTAGAATAATTTTTTTGCCTTACTACTTAAGTTAAGTATACCTTAACAAATACCAGACACCTACGAGGATGCTGGCATTTGAAGGTGTTCGCCTCCTAGACGTTAATCGATTTATAAATCGCCGAGAAATCTTCCCTTCCCAGACCTTTTCGTTTCGCATCCATAAATCGTTCTTTGGCTGTATTGGTCAAGGGCAACGGAAGATCGACTTCGTAGGCAGTTTGAGCGGCTAGTTGAAGATCTTTCTGCATCCACTCCAGAGGAAACTCCACATCGTACTGATCATTTTTAATATTGTCGGTTTTATATTGTAAAAATGGCGCAGAGACAGCTAGTTTTGGAAGAAATTCGAGCAGAAAATCTTTGGAAATACCCAGTTGTTCTCCAAGCAGTACATTTTCTGAAAACATCAGCATTGATTGGGCCAGCATGGAGTTAACCAATATTTTTAAAGATGCGCCCATGCCTGTTGCGCCCACGTGTATGTTTTTTTTACCCATCGCATCGTACAGAGGTTGGGCTTTTTGTACTTGCTCCTTATTCCCTCCCGCAAAGATGACTAAAATAGCTTGTTCCGCCTGGTTCTTCGATCCTGCAACCGGGCTGTCGATAAAATGAATACCTGAGTCAGTTGCTTTTTCACCACAAGCTCTGGAAAAAGAAGGATTTACCGTTGAGCAGTCGCTCCATAACGCGCCTTTTTTCATATCATTGACAAAACCATTTTCTCCAAATGCCATTTCCTGGACCACCTCCGGGGTTGACAACATGGTGATGACGATTTCCGCTTCCTTTACTGCTTCGTTGGGAGTGTCTGCTACTTTCGCTCCATATGCTTTTAAAGCTTCGGCCGCTGAGCGCGTGCGGTTGTAAACCGTGAGATTAAATCCTTTACTCAAAAGGTTTTTTGCCATGCGGCTGCCCATAATGCCCAGCCCGATAAATGCAATTTTCATATTGTCAGTTTTTTTGTTTGTCAATGTCTCAAAATTAAGAGGTATTGGTATGGGAAAGTACTCCAAAAACGCCAAAAGTAAAAGAAATAGCTATTTATTCCCCAAATGAAGTAAATACTAAAGATTGAATAGTCAACAGCGATAAATTTAAAAAAAGTGAAAGAATGCAAAACCTTCTTTCGGGATTTTCATTAATAAGGTCATATTTTAAAGAAGAACCCATCAAATTCCAAACGAATAGGTTGTTTAATTTGAAAAATAAAGAATATGAAATCAGTAGGAATTGACGATATGGAAATCCATATCCCTAAGCTATTTTATGACATTCAGGATTTAGCTGAACGAAGAAATATCCCATACGAAAAATTGGAGAATGGCTTGGGGCTAAAAAATATGGCAATCATGGATGCCCATGAGGATGCGGCAACAATGGCTGCCAATGCTGTTTTTAAATTAATTGAGCGCAACAACCTTAATCCCGGCGAAATTGGAAGAATCTATATGGGGACGGAAAGCTCCTTTGATGGTGCCAAACCTCTGGCTTCCTATGTGTTAGGGATGTTATCCCAAAAGTATAGTGCCGTATATGGAGCAGACTGTTTTAGAAATTGCGATGTGGTTGACCTTACTTTTGCCTGCATCGGAGCAGTTGACGCTTTACAGAACACCCTTGACTGGGTTGCTGCCGGAGAGCAAAGAATAGGTATCGTCGTTTCTACGGATTATGCAAAATATGATCTGGATTCAACCGGTGAATATACACAAGGTGCAGGTGCCGTTGCTTTGCTGGTAAAAAAAGATCCCCGGTTGATCACTATTACAAATACCTGGGGAGTTGCTACCGAAAATGTACATGACTTCTTTAAACCCATTCGAAAGATTTCGAAAAGGGAATTGATTGAAGAAGTCCTGGCTAAATTAGGTTTTGAAGCCCCGGCGATTGAAGATTATATCTTAAATTTAAATGGTTCGTTAAAGATTGAGGGATTGCTGAACGGTAGTGAACGGGAATTGAATTTTTTTAAAGATACTCCGGTTTTTGAAGGGCAATATTCTAACAAATGTTATCAGGACAGAATAGAGCAAGCCTTTTATCATTTTCTAGATCAGCAAAAAAGTCATTTCGAAGGCCTCTCCGCGCATGACCTAATTAATCAATGGAAGTCGCTGGTCTTTCATTTACCCTATGCTTTCCATGGGAAGCGAATTTTTTCCAAAATCTTTGCGAAAGCTGTTAATGAAAACGGGACACTGGCTCAGGTTCTGGGTTCATCGAATCTTGACGATGAAGGCAAACTCTCTGTTAAGACGCTAAAGCAGGTTAGGAAAAGCGAAGCTTATCAGCAACTTGTTTCTGAAAAGATTGAAAAGGGACAACGAGCCTCCAGCTTAATGGGTAATTTATATACCGGTTCTATTTTTCTTTCTTTAATGAGCCTCCTGGAAGCAGAGTTGGAAGAGAGTACCAAGTTAGCTGGTGAAAAATTAGGCTTTTTTGCCTACGGGAGCGGCTCAAAATCAAAAGTTTTTGAAGGGATCATTCAAAAAGACTGGAAAGCAGTAGTAGCCCGGTTTAATTTGAGTAGCCGATTGTCCGACCGGAAAAAAATTGATTATCATTCTTACCTGTCGCTTCATGGTGAAAATGCAGAACAGAGCATTTTAACCCCCTCAAGTGAGTTTGCCCGCATTCCAGGAATTCCGGATATAGATCTTCCGGGAGTTCGTAAATATCAATGGTTTGAAGCCAAGCTGAAATCTGAAATGGTTTACTCCGCCTGATCAGTCATTTAAGATCACTAATCCTTTCCCAGCCTTCCTTTTTGGCCTGCACTTCCCGCGTCATAAGGGCGTAAGTGTTATTGAAGCCTAGTGGAGGGAGCCAGGTGATATCAAATTGCTCTTTGAATTCTTTTTTTACATAATCGTATACCTTATCCTTATCAGAGATGATCTCGTCAACGAGTTGCTGGGGTGGAGAGAGTAGTAATAGAAAGCCGGTTCCGGTATATTCGGGATAAAGATCGATCTCTTCATTTTTGAGGGCTTCAAAGCATATTTTGGTGCCGCCCAGGCCCGGACGCATATCGACATCCAGATCCGTATGGCCATTGATCAGTTGGGAAAACAGCTCCATCAATATGTACTGCTCGGTAAAAATTTTAGAGCCCATGATGATTTTTTTTCCGCCAGTGGCCTTATCTGGTTTCCAGAGATCGAGAGAAGTAAGAAAACTTTTCGCTACTTCCTCGGGAGATTGTTTTTCAAAATCTACTTTATAATTAAGCTCCGTCATAATGGAATCATTGAATTTACCCGTTACCTGGTTGAGGGCGTCAATGACTTCCGGGTATTCATCCATCAATCCTGGTCTGACGATCGGAACGGCGTAATAGGGCGGAAAGGCATGTTTGTCATCTTCCAGGATCTTGAGATTAAACGCTTTAATACGGCCATCGGTAGAGTATCCGCTGATCACATCGACCAGGCCTTCCTTTACCGCTTTATACATCAAAGCATTATTCAGAATGGTGGTATTAAATGTAAGGTCATATTTATTGGATATATTATTATAGCCATCTTCTCTACCCATAAATTCGGGGGGAAATCCGCCACTTAAGCTGTTGGTCAAAACGGTAGGAACGATAAGAGAAAAGCTAAACAGGGGGATCAGGAAAGCAAGAAGGGTTGCATACCGAACCAATTTTCTGGCTTGTAACCTTTGAAGCCAGGCCAACAACTGATCAAAAACGATTGCCAGGAGAGCAGCAGGGATCGCACCTGCCAGGATCATATAGGTATTATTGAGTGCGATGCCGCCAAAGATGAATTCGCCAAGTCCCCCCGCGCCGATGTAGGCCGCCAGCGTAGCCACTCCTACGTTGATTACGGTAGCCGTCCGGATACCCGCAAAAATAACGGGTAGGGCAAGGGGTAATTCTACCTTTCTCAGGATCTGAAAACTGGTCATACCCATGCCCCGGGCAGCTTCAATGACCGAATCTTCCACTTCAGCAATGCCGGTATAGGTATTGCGTAGGATGGGAAGCAAGGCATAAAGAAATAAGGCAAAAATTGCGGGCTTTACCCCTATCCCTAACAAGGGAAGCATGAACCCCAGTAAGGCAATGCTTGGAATGGTCTGCAGTACGCCTGCAATTCCGAGCGTAATAGGCGCCAGACGAACTTTTTTAGAAATATAGATGCCTAATGGAAGGGAAATCAAAATGGCCAGAAAAAGCGAAAAAAAGGTAAGGCCGATATGCTCCAACATTTGCTCCGAGAGCTTTTGCCTGTTCTCCACCATGAAATCGATAAAAAACGCCATTTGCTCCATCTTTTAATTTTTTGATAATTGGAAAGCTTCCATCAGCCCTCTCAGGTCTACCGCTTTCTCCTGTTCGTTCCATCGTACTTTACCTATCCCTCTATCTGTATCTGCCAGGGAAGACATAGCATTTTTAATGCTCGTGGAGGGGGCCAGCGTAATCGCTTCATTTGGAATAGAAGATTCAGGAAGGAAACTAAAAATATCTTTAATTTCCAGAATGTCCAATTCCAGATCGAGGGTCTTCCCTTTCAAAAACTGGCGGACAAAATCATTAGCGGGCTGATACAAAAGTTGTTTGGGCGTACCCAGCTGTTGGATTTTACCTTTATCCAATAAGCAGATCAAATCCCCCATTTCAAAAGCTTCTTCTATGTCGTGGGTAACCATAATGGTGGTTTTGCTGGAAAGCTCGTCCAGTTCCATAAAGTCTTTTCGGATTTCTCTTCGTGTAATAGGGTCTAGAGCCCCAAAGGGTTCATCCATAAGGATAATGGGCGGATCGGCAGCTAGCGCGCGGGCAATACCTACCCGCTGTTGTTGGCCTCCGCTGAGCTGGTGAGGGTACTTAGCAGCATATTCCTTATAGGGAAGGACGAGTTGTTTCATCAGTTTGCTCACCCGTTCACGTATTCGCTCTACCGGCCATTTTAGGAGGCGTGGCAAGACCGCTACATTTTGTTCAACCGTGTAGTGCGGAAATAGGCCGATATCCTGGATAACATAGCCCATCTCCCTTCTTAACTGTTCAGGGCGAAGTTCCAGAACGTTTTTACCATCCACTGTAATCATTCCCGATGTGGGTTCGATAAGCCGGTTGATCATCTTTAGCGTAGTGGTTTTCCCGCAACCGCTGGTTCCCACTAATGCAAGCGTTTGTCCTTTTTCCAGAGCAAAAGAAACCTGGTCAACTGCCGTCAGGCTTTCAAACTTTTTGGTGAGGTGCTCGACTTGAATCATGCTTGATTAGATTTAGTGTTGCAGGGCGTAAGTTTTTTCACGCAAATACGACAGTAATTGCTGCCGGTCTTTGATGTCTTCCAGTTCTTTAAAAGGAACCGGATCGCCTATGGATATGGTGATTTCTTTACCAATTTTATTTCGAACCTCATTTAGTAACATGCCCAGACGCATAGATAAGCTGATCTGGCTAACCACCTGAAAAAGAAAACTATTATGGCCATGAATAAAAAGCGGAATAACGGTTGCTTTAGACATTTTTATCAGTTTTACTATAAATCTTTTCCACTCTAAATCTGTAGGTTTTTGGAACAAGCCCGGAGCGGTAGACACTCCTCCGGCGGGAAAAATAGCTAAGGCTTCTCCCTTTTTCAATCGCTCAACAGCATGCTGACGAGTGAGGATATTTCTTCGCATAGCGTCTTTGGTCTCCTGAAAATCAATGGGAAGCAGGTATTGGTTGAGGCGCTCGTCCTGACGGGTCAGCACTTCATTAACCAAAACAAAAAACTCTTCTCGCACAAGGGTCACTAAGTGGCCTAATATTAATCCGTCAACTACCCCGAAAGGGTGGTTGGCAATAAAAATAACCGGGCCTTCTTTCGGGATTTTATCCAACTGTTGCTGATCATACTGAAGGGAAATTTCCAATAGTTCCAAACATTTCCCCCATACCTCTGCAGGTTCTAGCTCCATACTTCTCAACTTTTTATAAAGCCGATGAAGTTTTTGTTTTCCCGTTGCCAGTTCTAGCATATCGATCAAAACCCGCTTTAACGGCGGATCGTCGGGATCAACATAGGTAAGTTTTCCAATAGAATCAGAAGAAGTCGTTTTTATCGCCTCAGCCATACCCGGTGTTTTGGTAAAGTATGCAAAAATAATGAAGAAGATCAGAACTTAAAAGTGTCGATCTTTTTACTGAAGAATGACTTTTTCAATTGTAAACGTACCGCTGCTCCAGATTTTCAGGAAATACATACCTGTTTGCAAGTTTGACCAATCAATATCTTCTATCTGGTTGACTACCGTATAAATTCTTCCCAGCTTATCGAATAATTCTATCTTATCAACAGGAGGATTATTTAGTAAAAGAAGCGTTTGGCCTTTATGAAGGGGATTAGGATAAAGACGGACCCGATCGACTAATTTTAATGCCGGGGTGCTTGAGGCTGCGGAAGAAGGAATAAAGCGATAGACTGTTCCCTCCTCGGGAGTCCCTGTTATAGGTGCGTCGAATGTGGTAAATACAGTCGGAGCAGCGGGATCTCCGGTGAGATAAATTGTCTCTTCTGGCGGAGGCCCCGTCTTAAACAATCCGAACAGTGCTCCGGTTTCCAGACAATAGGCAGCACCCGGCTGGGTAATTGAGGAAGGCCCTATTCGCATTTCAATTTGATTATTTTGTTCGTATAGCCAAAGTTGTGCATTCAAAAAATCATTGGTGGTCCCAAGAGAGTCCTGCTCGCAAAAGAAACCGGCATTTTTCCATTCTATTTTAAAAATCTGGTTGCCGGGACTGCCATCTATTTTATAGGAAATGGGAGAATTGCCGGCTCCCCTGGCAACTAAATCAGCGTAAAAGACATCTATCCAGCCTGCCTGGAAAATGGCATAATCAGCAATGGTAATCGTATCTGTTGGAATTCCGAAAAACGACAAGGTAAAACCAAGGGGGACATCAAATTCATCATCGTCCCAATTGAGATTGTCTGTCAGATTGGTAGCGTTGGTCAGGTCTTCATAAGGCGCCTGATCAAGTTGAAAATCATAGGATTGAGCAAAAAAAGTAACAGGAAATAAAAGTGAAAATAAAAAACAAAAGCAAGATGTTTTCATGGAGGAAATTTTTTCTAAAGGTAAAAGGTTTTTCTCACCGTTAAAAGTAATTGCAAAAAATGAGATCAATTTTGGCAACTACCCGAGCGGAAGAATGTTAGAAACATATGGAATTTTTTAACAAACAAGATACTCCACAAGAGATTTTAAAGCGCCTTGAAAAGGAACTATTAAGGGGCGTACATGATGGAAAGCATCCTTTCAGGTATGTCTATTTGTCTACCGCCTCTGACAATACCCCCTCCGGAAGGATGGTAGTATTGAGGGGATATGATGCAGAACGAAATTTCTGGATTTACACGGATAGCAGGACACAAAAAGTACGCCAGCTAAAGGAAAATCCGATGGCTCATCTCGTATTTTATCATCAACGCAAGAAATTACAGATCAGGGTTTCGGGGAATGTCCAATTATTAAATAAAGCTAATCTAGAAGAAGACCTGGGAAAGAAAACGGACGACTATTTGAGGAAAGATTACACCTCCACGCTAGCCCCCGGGACGCCGGTAGATGACCCGGAACGGGCTCATTCCTGGGAGGCTGAGCACTCTTATTTTTTGGCTATTAAGTTGATGGCTAGTTCAATAGAGGCTTTGCAGTTAGACCGATCGGGGCATTTGCGGATAAATTTTAAATTTCTAAACGGGGAAGTTATTCCAAATTGGCTAGTCCCTTAAGAAGTTGGAAACCAGAAGTGAATTTGTTCGTTTTTAAAATCCAGTAATAGCTTGGCTTGCTGAAAAAACGGAGCGCCAAAAATTCCTTGTATAGGGGTCGGGCAAAATTGTTCTCGCAGGTCAATCATCAGGTATTTCATGGGCGCTTCGAGCACCCGGTCATTCAGTTGAAGGCCACCCTCGCTTCTGGCAGTTACCATTTGACTTTCCTGATTTAACCCGGTTAGCTTGAATTGTTTTAGAGATTGATCAGCTTTTAGTGGAAGAATGCCCTTTTGTATAATATTAATCTTTGATCCCGTATCCAGCCCGAATAACAATTTTTCCCCGTTTAGTCGGACTTGCAGGCAGACCAAATCTCCGTTCATGATCAAGGGCAAGGACAAGTCTGGCATTGCAGAGAGTAGATATCCTCCATTTTCTAAAAGTTTTACTTCGTCGTTTGAGAAATCAATCAACAAGGCGTGATCTTTGAGGATGTCCATTCCGATTAGGCCGATTATTTGTTCGTTGAGTAGTTGTTCGTAGTGAGTAAGATCAATTGTCAGAGCAGTTACCTTCTTAATCGTTATATTTTTCCACTCGAAATTCTTAGCTGTAATAGAGGAAAAGGGGCAATCACCTGTTAATGTTTGTCCTGATACGGGACCTGCGCTATTTTTAAAAATCCGGTTATTCAGAATTAGGTTTGGTGCTCCGCTATCCAGAATAAAGAACCCTTCTACACTATTTATTTTGGCTTTGGTTAGGATTAGATTTTGTTGAATCACAAAATCTCTGGGCAAATGCAAGGTGCTTTGCGCCTGTAATTGCTGGATTAAAATCAATGCCAGGATTATTCTCTTCATCACTTTTCAATTTTTTTTAAAGGTCGTGTAGGACACTTTTTAATTGGGCATAGCAAATAAAGATACGAATAACTTGAGGTAATTTCAACGATTTGGAAGAAAATCGGCTTTTGGGGCTTTACAATGGAGGTAAGAATTAGAAGCTACAAAAGGGGATTGGTTTTGAAAGCAAAGGGTTACTCAATGTCATTAAGAGGTAATAATCGAAGAGAATATGCTCTTTTTTAAAAAAAATCGACAAATATTCAAGAAATGATAGCATAACTATTTTAAAAATTAATAAAACATCTTTAGATTTGATATAAACAATATTAATGGATTGCAGTTATGATCAAGTTGACGAAAAGCTTCTTTTTAAAAATCAGTAAAAATTACTAATATATGGAGTTTGATAAAACATTAGAGCACGGTATTCTTGCAAACTTAAAGAATGACTTACCGGCTAGTATTGTGGTATTTTTGGTTGCCGTACCGCTTTGTTTAGGAATTGCATTGGCATCCGGTGCGCCACTTTTTTCCGGTATTATTGCAGGAATTGTCGGTGGGATTGTAGTAGGGGTTTTGAGTGGTTCCCACGTGGGCGTTAGTGGACCTGCAGCGGGATTAGCCGTTATCGTACTCACCGCTATCCAGGATTTGGGAGCATTTGAGATCTTTTTGTCGGCCGTTGTTTTAGCAGGGGTAATTCAGTTGGTGCTGGGCTTTTTGAAAGCGGGTATTATAGGATATTACTTTCCTTCCAGCGTGATCAAGGGCATGCTTTCCGGTATTGGAATTATCATCATTCTCAAGCAGATGCCTCATGCATTTGGTTATGATAAAAATTACGAAGGTAGTTTGCAGTTTGCACAACCGGATGGTCATAATACGCTGAGTGAGTTGTATTATATGTTCGAAGCGATAAGCCCTGGAGCTACCATCATTGCACTGCTTTCTGTAGGGATTTTGGTCCTTTGGGAGCGTCCGTTCATGAAACGGATTTCTGTCTTTCAGATCATCCAGGGACCTTTGGTGGTCGTTGCTTTAGGTATTTTATTGAACGTGGTTTTTTCCGGTATTGAAGGCTTTGCGTTAACATCCTCACAGGTCGTGAATATTCCGGTAGCCAATTCTTTTAGTGAAATATTCGGGTTATTTACCCTTCCTGATTTTTCCCGTGTTTTCACTCCTGAGATACTCTTAATTGGAGCTACGATCGCTGTAGTTGCCAGTCTGGAAACACTCCTTTGTTTAGAAGCTACTGATAAGTTGGATCCCTACAAAAGGGTAACGCCTACGAACAGAGAATTAAAAGCGCAGGGTGTTGGAAATATGCTTTCGGGCCTGATTGGTGGTTTACCCGTGACCCAGGTGATCGTTCGTAGTTCTGCAAATATTCAGTCTGGAGGTAGAACAAAAGCTGCAGCTATATTTCATGGTATTATTTTATTAGTGTGTGCGATATCCATTCCGGTCGTGTTGAATCTTATACCCCTTGCCAGTCTGGCAGCTATTCTATTTGTGGTAGGATTTAAGTTGGCAAAGCCTTCCTTATTCCGGTCTATTTACAAGCAGGGCAGAGCGCAGTTTATTCCGTTTGTTGTGACCATTTTGGGAATTGTCTTCACTGATTTATTAATTGGCATTGGAATGGGATTGATGGTTGCTATTTTTTACATTCTTTACAACAACTACAAGCGTCCTTACTTCTTTTACCTGGAAAACCATAAGGAAGGAACACCCTGGCGTATTGAATTGTCGGAGGAAGTCACCTTTTTAAATAAAGCAAGTATTTTACGAACGTTGGGTCAGATTCCAGAGCATTCCAAAGTGATCATAGATGCCTCAAAATCAGTAAATATTGATTTGGATGTGATCGAAATCATAGAAGATTTTAAAAATAGTGCCGTACATAGGGACATTGACGTAGAAATTATTGAAAAGGATGAGGCCCGCTCCGGCACTAAACCTGTCAAGGAGTTTGAGACGATTGTCAATGCCAATTAAACACATAAATTAATTTTCCGAGGAATTAATTCAAAAAATGATTTACATGGAAGAAAAGTATAATTCTCCGATCACGCAAACCAAAAAGACACAATCCGAAATAAAGCCCGCCGAGGCTGTAGAGTTATTAAAGGCAGGTAATGAGCGATTTTTACAAAAAAAGCAACTCACCAGGGACTTGAACGCACAGGTATTACAGACAAGTACGGGGCAGTTCCCGTTTGCCGCTGTACTAAGCTGTATTGACTCGCGGGTGCCGGTTGAAGTAATTTTCGATCAGGGGATTGGAGATATTTTCAGTGCGCGGGTCGCCGGAAATTTTATTAATGAAGATATTTTAGGGAGCCTCGAATATTCCTGCAAAGTAGCCGGATCCAAAGCGGTCGTCGTACTAGGTCATACTTCCTGCGGTGCCGTTAAAGGTGCTTGCGACCATGTAAAACTCGGTAATATCACTTCTATGCTCGACAAGATCATGCCGGCGGTAGATGCAGTAGAAACGCCTGAAGGCGCAGATCGCAGCTCCTCCAATATTGATTTTGTCAATCAGGTAGTTGAAAAAAATGTGGAGTTTGCCCTGCGGGATATCAATAAAAAAAGCCCGGTATTAAAACAAATGCTGGAAAACGGTGAAATTGAAATCGTCGGCGCGGTCTATGACGTCAAATCCGGGAAAGTTTCGTTTTTGTAAGGAATAAATGAAAGGTGCAAAGGTAGAACGGTATAATCGCACAAACTGACTTTTTTGGGAGAAACGTTGGCTTTACTATTTGGTCTTCATCATAACCCCTAAAGTCAATAGGTCGTTATATCGTTTTTCTTCACCCCTATAACCCTACAAGCTATAATCTACTATTCTTTCCACTTTCCAACTTTCCACTTTCTACTTCCCACCCCCTCTTTTCCTCTTTTCCCATTTTCCAAATTTCCCATTTTCCTCTTTTCCAAATTTCCAAATTTCCTCTTTTCCTCTTTTCCTCTTTTCCAAATTTCCCATTTTCCCATTTTCCCATTTTCCTCTTTTCCCATTTTCCCATTTTCCAAATTTCCCATTTTCCCATTTTCCAAATTTCCTCTTTTCCCATTTTCCCATTTTCCAAATTTCCCATTTTCCAAATTTCCTCTTTTCCCATTTTCCCATTTTCCCATTTTCCTCTTTTCCAAATTTCCCATTTTCCCATTTTCCCATTTTCCCATTTTCCAAATTTCCTCTTTTCCCATTTTCCCATTTTCCAA
>CAZHOV010000014.1:30496-52410 GCA_964534315.1 uncultured Saprospiraceae bacterium
ATTTCCCATTTTCCAAATTTCCTCTTTTCCCATTTTCCCATTTTCCTCTTTTCCATTTTCCTTTATCTCCTATTCCCCAACTTTCCTTATTTTTGCGTCATGGAAAAAACAAACATTGCATTTTCAATGGGAGACGGGATCGGACCAGAGATTATGGCCTCTTGTCTCGAAATCATGAGGGCGGCAGCCGTACCCCTCGAATTTGAAGAAATTATTCTGGGCAAACAGCTCTACGAGCAAGGGCACTCCGGTATCCCAGACGAAACCTGGGATATTTTGACTAGGAATAAAATATTTCTCAAAGCCCCTGTGATGACCCCTCAGGGAGGAGGATATAAGAGCCTTACCGTATCGATCAGAAGCACCTTGGGCACCTTTGCCAACGTGCGACCGGTAAAGTCTTTTTTCCCTTATGTAAACAACAACTTCCCTAATTTAGACCTTATCGTTATCCGCGAAAACGAGGAAGACCTCTATGCCGGAATCGAACACCAGCAAACCGCTGAAGTCGTTCAATGCCTTAAATTGGTCTCCAGACCGGGCTGCGAGCGCATCATCTGCTATGCCTTCGAATATGCCAAGGCGTACGGAAGAAAAAAGGTGACCTGCATGACCAAAGATAACATCATGAAGCAAACCGACGGGTTGTTTCATAAAGTGTTTGACGAGGTTAAGACCGACTATCCTGAAATAGAAAGCGATCATTACATTATTGATATCGGTTCTGCGCGACTGGCGCACCGTCCCGAGCAGTTTGATGTGATCGTTACCTTGAATTTATATGGCGATATCATCTCGGATATCACAGCTGAGGTGTCTGGCTCCGTAGGATTGGGCGGCTCTGCTAATGTAGGCGAAGATTTTGCTATGTTCGAAGCCATTCACGGAGCAGCTCCTGATATTGCCGGTAAGGACATAGCCAATCCAAGCGGTGTGATTCATGCTGCAGCGATGATGCTCTCCCATTTAGGATTGCCTGAATATGCCCGGACCATCATTGGAGCCCTGTATAAAACTATTGAAGAAGGAATTCATACCGGCGATATTAAAGGGGAATATACCAAGCATATGGTGGGAACAAAAGCATTTACCAAAGAGGTTATTGCACGACTAGGCGAAATGCCTAAACAGTTGGAAGTGCCTGCATATGCCAGCCTTACCATTCCTGCTCAAAAATGGGATTCCCATCCCGAACAAAAGGAATTAGTAGGCATAGATGTCTTTCTAGATTGGAACGAAGAGGCTAGAGATCCTGAAACACTTGGTCAATTGCTGGAGCAAATAGCGGATAATGGTTTGAAACTAAAAATGATCACCAATCGTGGCGTAAGCGTTTATCCGAATGCCCGCAAAGGAGCTTTTTGCACCGATCATTGGAGATGTCGCTTTATCTCTTCTCACACAGGAACCACTTCAACAAACAAACTAGATTATAAAACCATTCTCGACTTACTCCATAAACTAGGAGACCATGGTTTTAATTTTATCAAAACAGAACATCTCTATGACTTTAATGGTAAACGAGGATACTCATTAGCAATGGGAGAAAATTAACGTTCGTCTATTCGTTTTTTATTCCCCAACTTTTATTTGTATTTTAAACCAACTTCTTTTTCACATCAAAACAAATCGAATTATGTTTGGACTAATTTATTGGTTATTGATTGGATTGGCTGCGGGTGCCCTGGCCAAAATGCTTACGCCTCAACAAGAAAGTGGCGGTTGGATTTCTTCTATGATTGTAGGATTAATCGGGAGCATAATCGGTGGCTTTATTGCCCGGCTAACCGGCTTGAGCTACATTTTTGGGAGCGGTATCCTCGGAAGCCTGATCGTCGCAACAGGCGGAGCTTTCCTGGTCTTGTTCATCTACCACCGCTATCTGGCCGACAAAATGAACCTGAGACTGTAATTCTTCAGGAGGACAAGATGCCCGGACGACCAGACGACAAGAGGACCGGAGGAAACGAACTAACGACTCAACAACAGACGTGAGGGGCGCTGCCCCGACACGTCATTAACCATGGTCTCCAGACCAATGCATTCAACCCAAGGGTAACCACTTTCTACTTTCTACTTTCTTACTTTCCCCTTTTTTCTGTCAACAACCTAATGACTTATAATCTTAGGAGCAACCACAGAGACACAGAGAACTACAGTTATTTATTAATTTTGCCCCCATCTTTATTGGTATACTCCTAATCCCTAAAACCTTTTCCTAATTTCCTAATTTCCTCAACAACTAAACAAACCTTCCAACCTTCCAACCTTCTACCTTTCTACTTTCTACTTTCTACTTTTGACTTTCCACTTTCCTAACCCCTTTTACCTAATTTCCTCAACACCTAAACAACTCAACAAACCTTCTCCTTTCCCCTTTCCACAACCTAAAAAAACAGATCCTTGCGTATAGCTATGCGTCAAATCGTTATCTTTACCCAAAATCAACACAGCTTACTATGTCTATAGTTTTATTTATGCTGGTCATTGGGTGTATCTATATTGTGGCGAAAGTAGCTATACGCATATACAATCAATATCAGCATGTAGATGACGATGTGATGCGGGCCTTTATTTCTGGAAAACTAAGGGAATATGACAGTGACGAGTATCGGAGGGTCATTTCGCATTTGGGATTGTGTAATAAGTGTCAGGAAAAGCTCAATAGAATGACTTTTGAAGATACGGAAGACGAAGTAGATCAAACCATTAGTTAATTTGCGATACTTTTTTGAAATTGCTTATAAAGGCACGCGATACAGCGGTTGGCAACGCCAACCCAACAGTTTGGCCATTCAGGAAGTCTTCGAACAGGCTTTTGAGCGGGTTTTGGGCCATTCGGTCAACTGTATCGGTTGTGGAAGGACCGATGCGGGAGTCCATGCCCGTCAATTTTATTTTCACTCCGATATTGAGTTGCCCCTAAGAAAAGATTTCCAGTTTGTGATCAATAAAAACTTGCCAGATGATCTGGCCGTTTTGGCCATCCACCAAGTGCAAGGACATCCACATGCCCAATTTGATGTAATTGAACGTACCTATCACTACCATCTTCATACCCAAAAGTCCCCTTTTTTAGCCGAAATTAGCGCGCATTATCCGGAGCCCGACATTCTATTCCAAAAAATGGAACGAGCAGTAGCTTTAACCAAAGGAGAAAAGGATTTTAGGGCCTTTTGCAAAACACCTGCTCGATACCCAAATACGAACTGCCATATGACACAAGCCACCCTTACCAGCGGAGACGGAGATGCCCAATTTACTTTCGGCTTTACCGCCAACCGCTTTTTAAGAGGCATGATCAGACAGCTTGTGGGCACTATCCTAGAAGTGGGAAGAGGCAATTTGTCCGTAAATCAATTTGAAAAAAGCCTTCACGAACAGCATCCGCTTCCTCATATCAACATCGCCCACCCACAAGGCCTCCACCTGACAAGGGTTGTTTATCCGCAGAACGTTTTATTAGGTGGTAGGTTGTAGAAAGTCGAAAGTGGAAAGTAAAAAGGGGAAAATGGGAAAGTAGAAAGGGGAAAGGGGAAGGTAGAAAGTGGAAAGTGGAAAGTGGAAGGTTTGTTGAATTGTTGAATTGTTGAGGAAAGCAGGTTAAAAGGATTAGGAGGTAGGTTGGAGAAAGGGGAATGTGGAAGGTGGAAAGTCTGTTGAATTGTTGAAATGTTGAGGTGTTAGGGATTAGGTGGTAGAAAGTAGAATGTGGTTACCCTTGGGCTGAATGCATTGGTCTGGAGACCATGGTTAATGATATGTCGGGGCAAAGCCCTAACGGCCCTGGTCCTCCGGTCGTAATATCCTATTTGGACAAAAGGTCTACGAGAAGCAATTTGCCTTTTCACCCATCAAATTTTACGTATCTTTGAAACAAACAACCGTTACAAATCAGTTCCTATGAGTACCTTTTGGGATATTTTAACTATGGGAAAACATGAGGAAAGAAAAAGAACTTTTTTCCTGAGGGTTTGCATTTCTTGTTTAGTATTATCGCTCCCCATGATAATAAAGGCCCTTTTTTTTAGCGAGCCTGAAAATACCATCGCCGCATCCGGATCCATAGTCGGACTATTCGTATGCATGATGGTTGCCAAATATTCGCGGCTTACTTTGGGTGTACTCCTTGCAGCTATTTTTTTCTACCCCATTTGTAGTCTGGCCCCCTTATACATTGAAGATATAAAGTCGACCTTAGTTGGTTTGATCGCCATTTTCATGGTTATTGCCTACACCTCAGACAATCGGCTCTTATCCGTTTTAAACCTGTTCCTGCTGGTGGTTGGTTTTATGTTACACTTATACCTGTTACAATTAGATATTTCATTTCCCTTTAAATCTACATTGTTGGCCGAAGGACTAATAGGAACTACTTTTCTGGTTATGATCTTTCTTACCTTTTTTTACTATCAGCGAGATATTTATGAATTGCAAAAAAAATACGAAACCAATAATCGCTTCCTCAATCAGTTATCTGATTTAAACCCTAATTACATTTTCGCTAAAGACCTGGACAGACGCTTTACGTTTGTCAATCAATCGCTTGCCAACAAGGTGGGGTTGCCTAAGGACTCCTTTCTCCATAAAAAAGACTCCGAATTACCTTATCTAGCCAATGGAGAAGATCCCTTTAAAAAAGAGGACGATGAGGTTTTACTAAAAGGCAAGAAAGTCTTCCAAAAAGCACATCAGTTTATTACCCGCGAAGGGAATATCAGGTGGATAGAAACCGTAAAAACGCCAATTAGTAATGGCGGAAAAATTGAAGGACTGCTTGGCGTTTCTACGGATGTGACGGAGAGGTATAATACAACAGTGGAGCTCGAACAAAGTAAATCTTTATATCAGGCCTTATTTGAAAATCTGTTTGAAGCTGTTGTGGTCTATGATTATAAAGAAGAGCAATTTACCGACTGTAATCAAAGTGCCTTGAGCATGTTTCAGTTGGAAGACAAAGAAGATTTAAAACGCAGACCTTACCAGGATTTTATGCCTGAATATGACCCTAAATTCAAGTATTCCCCTGAAGAATTGTATTTGGAAAACAAGCTCCATATTGAACAGGGAAAAAAATATACTTTTAATGGAAAGCTAAAGCGGTTAAATGGGGAAGAATTTGAGGCCAAGCTATCTTATATTCCTACGGGTAGGACGCCCTACGAAGCTTTTGCGGTGATACAGGATGTTTATAATGAGGTAAAAGCCAAAAGGGCTCTAAAAGAACGAGAAGAACACTTTAGAAAAATTGTGGAATACAGCCCCATTGGGATCGCCATACGAGACTACGAGCAAAATAGGTTGATTTCGGTCAAAAATAAAGTCTATATCCTTGGCTTTATTCAGGATATTGATGAAAACCTTAAAAAGGAGGCTGCGCTGAGAGAAAGCGAACGGCGATACCGAACCCTCTTTGAGGAATCGCCCATGGGAATTATTATCGTAGATTTAGATGATAAAAAGAAAGGGCTGGAATGCAACCAGCGCTGGGCTGAGAAGCTGGACCTTAATAAACAACAAACGCTCAATGGAAATATGCTGACCTTTAGCCCGAAATATCAGGATGACCAAACATCATCCAAAGACAAATTACATGAAGTGCTGGAAGCTTACCGAAATACCAGAAAGACACTTACTTTTGACTGGAAATTTCAAAAGCCTAATCAGGAAGTATTCTGGGCAGAAGTATTAATTACTCCTATTCATTGGAAAGGACGAGAGGAAACCATGATGATTGTTAGAGATATCACTCAGCAAAAGAAACAACGTAAGATTATAAAAGAAAATATCAAGGCGCTTAATCAAACGAATGAAGAACTGAAGCGATATATCGAATCAAATATGCAGTTGGAAAATTTTGCTTATTTGGCCTCTCACGACCTAAAAAACCCCTTGATCTCCATTATCCATTTCTCCAAAATCTTACAAAAAAAACTGGCCTCCAATATTTCTGAGCAAGATATGGAGATGATACAACTCATTTTCCAATCCTCTCAAAATATGAAGCAACTCATCGACGATTTGTTGACCTACTCTCTGGTGGACACCCAAAATCTTCATATTGATCTGGTCAATTTAAAGGAACTAGTGGAGCTTACCCTAAAAGAACTGCATTCCAAAATTGTGGAAAAAAAGGCACAAATTAAGATCATTGCAATCCCTGAAGTGATCAGTGCTGATATCACTCAAATGAGACAACTCTTTCAAAATCTGATCTCTAATGCTATCAAATTTGCTAAACCAGATCAGCCTCCGGTTATTGAAATTGATTATAAAGATGCCCCCGAAGCATGGAAATTTTATATCAAAGACAATGGAATTGGCATTCAGCCCGAATTTCAGGAAAAAATATTCCTGTTATTCCGAAAACTTCACTATAATTCGGCTTATGAAGGAACTGGTATAGGGTTGGCCCTCTGCAAGAAAATCGTTGAACAGCACGGAGGAGAGATCAGCTTGGAGTCCGAGTTTGGGAAAGGTACCACCTTCTTCTTTTCAATAAGTAAGTGGAATTAATTAACTAAAAATACTAGTTGTCATGAATAATAAACTGAACCAAATGCTTATCCGTAATCTGGTTATTATGCTGACCTTACCTCTACTGTTCTTTTCCTGTACGGAAGGCGGTGTTAAAAGTGATCCGGAGATCAATAAAAAGTTCTCAAATGAATCCATTTCCAGCCTGATCGTCTCAAAAGATGGTCAAATCATTATTGAAGAATACTTCAATGGAGCTACCCGCGAAACACTATTGCCCATTAAAGGAATTTCTACTTTTCTGTTGAGTAACCTTGCCGGTGTAGCAGTTAATGAGGAATTAATGGTGGGAGAAAATGATCCACTATCCAAATCATTCCCTTCCTATTTCAAAGGTAATCGCGACCCTCGCAAATTACTGCTGTCTATGAAACATCTCATGGGTTCCACCACTGGCTTGCGTTGGCTCGATGCAGCAAAGGAAGAATGGCCTTTAGCAGACCACAGTGCCAGATATGTCCTGGATATGCCGATGGTAAACCTTCCCGGCCTGGAATATAAAGCCCACCCAGGTACCGACCATTTACTTTCAGTAGCTCTAAGTAATATTACCGGCAAGCCCGTACTGGAATTTGCTAATGAAAAACTTTTTACTCCTCTCAATATCAATGGCGTAAGCTGGAATCAATTAAAAGATGGAAACTACGATGGTAGAGGGAAGGAACTTAAAATGAAAACCGCTGATGTTGTAAAACTTGGACAACTCGTATTAGATAATGGCCAATGGAAGGAACGTCAACTCCTTCCTGCTGAGTGGACTCAAAAAATGCTGGACCCTTCTATCAAGAAGCCCGTCTCTGAAAGTCAAGGACTACCTAATGCTAGTTATGGATTCGGGTGGTATCTTGCAACCCTCCAAGAGCAACCCATTCATTATGCTATGGGTGAAGGCGGGCAGTTTTTGATCGTATTGCCGGAGAAAAATGGAGTCATCGTTGCCTTGCACGATCCCGAAAGCAAGGCTTCAGAAGAGATAGTAGCAGATTTCCTAACCAATAAGCTTCCAACTTTAATTGGTGATTATCTCCAAGCAGAGCAATAGCAAGCGGCTGATTATACTAAATCTTTATCGTCCCAATTTTGACGTTTCAATTCGCGAAGCTCTTTCAATTCCAGACGCTCCTCATCAGTCAATTCTATTTCATTGGGTTCATGAGGAGCGTCAAGGAAAGGGCCTTCCTCGTATAAAATATTCCGGACCTCTTTCTCAAATTCCTCTTTTTCCCACTCTGCTGTCAAAATCCTTGTCCCTGGCAATCCAAAAATGATGAAATAGTGTATGAATAGACCTACACTCCAAGGCAGTAAAGGAAAGAAGAACCAAACTCTTCCTTCTTCTCCAAAGGTTGCAATATTCATCAGCAAAAAGAAGAGCCCCACAGCGATGAAAACCCCCAAATGGACAAAAAACCCCTTTTTGGCATTCACCTTTTTTTCTGCTCGTTTATAAATATCCTCTCGATACATAGAAGTTATTTTGAGTTATTATAATTACACTGTAACCTAAATTACTTAATTTTTTGACCATGTCTTTTACATCAACTCTTCGTTGCGTACTCGCCTTGATAGCTAAGGCTATCAGGCTCCGCCGCGCCTCGATTTGATGTAAAATCCATTGCCCAAAATTGTTAACTAACTTAGATTACAGTGTATTATGGCATTCTTGTAAATAGTAAATTTAAGTTTTTTTTGTCTAAACCGCCATACCGATACTCAAAATGCACAAATTAATAGAATGGTATTTTGATCGGAAATTTTTTAAACAAAAAACAGTCTTCGGGGTTTCCTCAACAAAAAACTTCAGTATGATGAAATATTCTATTACAATTGCTTTGTTTGTGCCTATTCTTGGCTTAAATCTCTTTGGTCAAGAAAATAAAATGCCTACTAATATGAATGGAGATCAAACGATCTATCAATTTGTTGTAAAAGACATTGAAGGGAATGACTTTGATTTTAAAGAATTAAAGGGGAAAAAGATTATGGTGGTGAACACCGCCTCGAAGTGCGGATTAACCCCTCAGTATGAATACCTTCAGGCACTATATGAAAAATATAAAGAGGACAATTTTGTAATTGTTGGCTTCCCTGCTAATAATTTCATGTTTCAGGAGCCTGGTTCTGACGAGCAGATCGCCACTTTTTGTCAAAAGAACTATGGAGTTACCTTTCCCATGATGTCAAAAATTTCCGTGAAAGGTTCTAAAATCCACCCGGTTTATCAGTTTCTTACCCAAAAAGAAAATAACGGTGTGGAAGATTCAAAAGTTAAATGGAATTTCCAGAAATACCTGATCGATGAAAACGGAAAACTAGCTAAGGTAATCTCGCCAAGAACCAAACCCATGGACGACGAGATTATTTCCTGGATAGAAGAATAACACATTTATGGAGCTCACTCCTGCCCAACTCGAAGAAGAAGGATATGAGGAAATTGCTCAGCTGGAGCATGAGGAGCTCATCCCCTTTGTGTTAAAAGCTATAAAAGACCGAAACGTGATCACTTATTCCTTTTGGATCTTGAATGGCTTGTTAGTATTCCTTATGCTTCTCTTTTTTGTTGTTTTGGTTCCACAAACCATTGGCCTCCTTCGGGCTATCCTGCACCTGGGGTTAGGTGCATTCCTGTCTTTCTTGCTAGTGCCTCTTCACGAACTGACTCATGGACTGATGTACAAATTGGCGGGAGCTCCTGCTGTGCAATATACCGCTAACTGGAAAAAGTTATACTTTACGGCCCAGGCAGACATGTTTGTTGTGGATGCCAGGTCTTTTTATTATATTGCCTTTGCTCCTTGTTTACTTATTCTGCTCTTGTGCGGGATAAGTATTTTTTTGCTCCCCCTTTCTTATCTCTTTATCGTGATGGGGATAGCCTCTATGCATACTTTAAATTGTATAGGCGACTTTGCCATGGTCAGTTTTTTTTATCGACACCGACGCCAGCATCTGGTGACTTATGATGATTTTGAAAACCAGCGCACCTATTTTTTTAGCAAGGCTACAGGTAATTGATTACCAAACACTTCTAATCCGAAAGCCCTTCTCCCACCTTTTAGTAATGGGCAAATAATGTTAAGTTTTCCAAATAATATTCCCCATTTCTTTATTTTTACCATCAAAAAAATTCATTTCGTGAAAATGGAACACCTTGTTATACTAGATGGTTACACTCTGAATCCGGGTGATCTGGACTGGTCGAGATTAGAGCAGTTTGGAGAAGTGCGCATTTACGATCGCACTCCAGTATCTAAAGTGATTGAACGATCGAAAGCAGCTACTATATTGATCATTAATAAGGTAAAACTCTCGGCTGACCTTCTAATCAGCTTGCCTCAGCTCAAACATATATGCATTAGTGCTACAGGCTATGACAATGTCGATATTGCTAAAGCCAGAGAATTGGGTGTAACGGTAAGTAATGTTTCAGGTTATAGTACACCATCCGTAGTGCAGCATGTATTTGCGCTGCTTTTGGCGTTAGTCAGCAAGGTAAAAGAACATAGCGAAAGCGTTTTTAGGGGAGATTGGTCGAGGGGTAGCGATTTTTCTTATTCCTTAATCCCCATTCACGAGTTAAAAGATAAGGTATTGGGAATATTAGGCTTCGGAACAATCGGACAACAGGTTGGACAAATTGGAAATGCGTTTGGTATGAAGGTGATTGCACATCACAGGCACCCAGAACGAGATGCTAAACCCTGGGTGACCTTTGTCGGGTTAGATGAATTATTTTCAACTAGTGATATCCTTACCTTACACGCCCCTTTGAATACCAGCACAAAGCAAATTATTAATTCAGGTCATTTAAAAAAGATGAAAACAACCGCCTATTTGATTAATACCGCCCGGGGCGGATTGATAAATGAGCATGACCTTGCCGGGGCATTAAAAGAGGAAATCATAGCAGGTGCCGGTCTGGATGTATTGTCAAAAGAACCCCCATTACCCGACAATCCCTTGCTTAAAGCACCTAACTGCCTGATCACCCCCCACTATGCCTGGGCAAGCGTACAATCCCGTCAACGCCTGATGGATGAACTAATTCTGAATATTGAAGCGTTGATGCGAGGGGAGAGCAGAAATTTGGTAACGGGATAGGGGCGCAAAGCCTTACGGCTTAAAATAACAACGCTTTCTAGAGAATTTCAAAAGTGGTTGACCTTTTGAATATTATGTAAAAAAAGAAAGATGAGTTATGCGAATCATGAGCTAAAATTAGGAACAGCATCAAGCTGCATAGCAGCGAAATATCGTAGCCAATTTCTTCCTATAGTAGGCTAAAGGCTATGATCTTTCGCCGCAAAAGCAGCTTGATTTTAGCCGACTGTAAATATTTAGCCCCTGATTCGCATGAGTCGAGTCATCCCCTCTTAGGAAAGTGGCGGAATGCGAAGCACCTGACCTGGGTAGACAGCATCCGGATCTTTAAGCATCGGTTTGTTCGCTTCAAAAATAATCATGTATTTGGCACCGTCGCCATATTGATCCTTAGAGATTTTCCAAAGAGAGTCTCCCTTTTTCACTTCGTAGAAATTAGCTTCGGGGGTTGGTTCTGTAACAGAGATGCGGTCATCGACCGTAGAAACCCCATCCACATTACCCAGGGCAAGGATAACTTTTTCGCGATCAGCTTGTGTTTTTGCTTGTCCGTGTACGGTAACTTCGTCTTCAGTAACTTCAATTTCAAGATTCTCTACGTGGATGCCAAGGTCAATAACGGCGCCTTTTAACATGGCAGCGCGCTGCTTGTTAAGGGCTTCGTTTAAAGAGCTGTCTGTTGAACTTTCTTCAGCAGTTGGCGCTTCCGCTTCTTTTTTGTTGAAGATCTTGGAGCCAGAATTTTTTAGGAAAGAAAATAATCCCATGTCAATTTTAAGTTTTGTTATTAAAAAGGTAAAAATTTTGAACGAATATAAGAGTTATTCGTAAGAGCTTCTAAGAAAAATAATTTTTCCTAAAAAAATACCCCTTATAACTCGTTGATTGTTATATTTTTGACGCAAAAAAAGTTAAAAGGATACATTTTCGAATGGAAATTTCTTTATTCTCCTGAATTGTTCACTAAAAGGCGTATATTTGCGGAGTTTTTTTAGCCCGTTAAAAGAGCAATCTGTGCATTCGGAATAACAAAAGGCTTGAACGCCGGCACAATGGAACAAAGAAATTCTCTTCCGATAGCAGCACAGCCTGAGCTTTTAACATCATACACTTAACAAACAAAAAGAAATCGTTGACATGCAAGGTAAAGGTATCGTGAGAGTCTTCTTTTGGGTCACCCTGGTGTTGTCCATAATTCAATATTTCTTTTACTTTCCGACGAGAAAGATCGAAAGAAATGCCGACAATTATGCCCAAACGGCAGCGCTAAATTATCCGGAAGAAAAACAGGATTCGGTAGAGCGAGCGCTAAGAATTAGCTATCTAGATTCTGTATCTAATGAAGTAGTCTTTTCTATTCCTTTGATTAAGGACTTCACTTATCAGGAATTGAAAGCGCGCCAGTTAGCCCTGGGGCTTGACTTGAAAGGTGGTATGAGCGTAGTTTTGCAAGTAGACCTAAAGGACTTCTTGCTGGCTATGTCTAACTATTCGGATGATGAAACATTTAAGCAGGCCCTGGATGATGCACAAAAGGCTCTTGCCAATTCACAATCTGATTATGTAACCTTGTTTGCGGATGCTTACCGCAAGCTATCAGATGGCGGAAAATCACTAGCCCGGATTTTTTCAAGAAATCAATCACTGAGAGAAGAGATCAATTTTGAAACCTCTGATGCTGAGGTAGTCACCATTTTGAGAAGGGAGGCCGACGAAACGGTAGAACTTACCTTTAAAAGATTGAAAGACCGGATCGATGAACTGGGGGTTACACAACCAAACGTATCCTTAGATAAAGCACGCGACCTTATCCTGGTGGAACTGCCCGGTATCGATAACCCCGAGCGGGCGCGCAGCTTCCTGCAAGCTACTGCGCAACTGGAATTCTGGGATGTCTATCGTGTAAATGATCCCGGTATCCTGGAGGCTTTTTCCAAAGCTAATGACCTGCTTAAAAAGTTAGAAACGGGAGATACCACTGAAGTGGAAAAAACCCCGAACTATCGGATAGATACGGTAAAAACCGCTCAGCGCGATTCCCTTGGTAATCTAACAGGAGATACATTAGTTACTTATGATACCACCGATCTCGGAGATAACCCTTTCCCCGATGCAGCAGCAGGTGGTCCGCTATTTGATGTATTTACGCCTAACGGAACTGGCGGCCAGCTTTCGTTCGGATTATCGGTGATGGGAACTGCTGAAGGCAACCAGATCAAACAAGTCAACGAATATCTTGAAAAACCCGAAATCAAGCGTTTATTTCCCAATGATGTTTCCTTCCATTGGTCTTCTGACCCAGTCACTGACCTAGATGGTAACACGACCAATGACTATACGCTCCATGCGATCAAAACAAAAGGGCGTAAGTCGGCACCTCTTGAAGGTGATCGGATTACGAGCGCCTCCGCAAACCCGGACCCTCAGACAGGCGAAGTTCAGGTATCCCTTAATATGGACGGACAAGGGGCAAAGATCTGGAGAGATATGACAACAGTGGCAGCCAGAGATCAAAATAGAGAAATTGCCATCTTACTGGATGGTGAAGTGGTTTCTGCTCCCCGTGTAAATGAGCCTATTACCGGCGGTCGATCTAGCATCTCGGGTAACTTTTCTTTACAGGAGGGGCAAGATCTTGCCAATATCTTAGAAATTGGTAAACTCCCAGCTAAACCGAGAATTATCCAGGAAGTCCAGATCGGACCATCCCTTGGTAAAGAAAATATCGACCGGAGTGTCAATGCCCTCTTGATTGGGTTTATTCTGGTACTTCTATTTATGATCTTCTACTACGGCGGTGGCGGTATCGTTTCTATCATTGCCCTGTTTTTTAACCTATTTTTCATCTTTGCCGCACTTGCCGGTTTTGGAACGGTACTTACCCTACCAGGTATTGCAGGGGTTGTATTGACCATCGGTATGGCGGTGGATGCCAACGTGATCATTTTCGAACGTATACGAGAAGAATTGCGGGACGGCAAATCCTTGTTAATGGCCATCAGCGATGGTTTCCAGAATTCTTATTCTGCTATCCTCGACGCCAACGTTACGACCCTGCTTACCGCCATCGTCCTGGAGCGTTTTGGTTTGGGTCCGATTAAAGGTTTCGCAGTTGTCTTGATCATAGGGGTGATCTTCTCGGTATTCACAGCTGTTTTCTTTGGCCGTATGTTAATTGAATGGTGGACAAAGAAGGGCAGAGATCTTTCTTTCTATACCGGATTTACCAAAAATGCGCTTGCCAATGTAAATATCGATTGGCTTGGTAAGCGAAAAATTGCCTATGCTATTTCCGGAACCATTATCGTTTTAGGACTTGCTTCTTTCCTCATTCGCGGCTTTGAATTAGGCGTGGACTTCAAAGGGGGATACTCCTATAATGTTCAGTTTGAAGAGTCAATCACCGTGTCTGCCGATGAAGTAAGAAATTCATTGGAAGGCGTTTTTGGAGCTAAACCGGTAGTAAAGGCAGTAAGTTCAGCTAATACCTACAATATCACCACCAGTTATCTTATTAATGACAATAGTGAAGAAGCATCAGATGATGTGTTAAAGACACTACATGAAGGTGTAAATGGATTGCTTGGGGGAAATGTTGATTTTAACAACTTTAAAAATCCCGATGGTACCGGAACGCATATTACAAGCTCTAGCAAGGTAGGACCTACTATTGCGGATGATATTCAGAAAAGTGCCTTCTATGCAGCTATTTTCGCACTCTTGTTGATCTTCCTGTATATTTTTATTCGATTCTCCAAGTGGCAGTACAGCTTGGGTGCGGTTGCAGCCCTCTTCCACGATAGTCTAGTGGTTTTGGCAGTCTTTTCGATCGGACATGGTATTTTGCCATTCTCCCTGGAGATCGATCAGGCCTTTATCGCAGCTATCCTGACAGTTATCGGTTACTCCATCAACGATACCGTGGTTGTATTTGACCGTATCCGCGAATTCTTTGGTATTTATGCCAATAAATCAAAAACCGAAGTGATTAACATGGCCGTCAATAGTACGATCAGCAGAACGGTCATTACCTCGTTGACTACTTTGTTCGTTGTATTGATTTTATTTGTCTTTGGCGGAACAAGTATCAAAGGTTTTGCGTTTGCAATATTAATAGGTATTATTGTGGGTACTTATTCATCTGTTTTCGTCGCAACACCACTGATGTCTGACTTAACAGGTGAAATCAAACCTAAGGAAACGAAAAAGAAGAGTTTATCCGATTCGGTTAAAGCTCGCTAAGAATAACCATTTTTAACAATCTACATTTTCCCTTCCGGCCCAGTTGTCGGAAGGGATTTTTTATTGGCACCCTACCAATACCCCTACTCCATCAGCACCTCCGTAAACAATGGCATTCTGGCCAAACTGACTGCCAAGCTTTACCGCCTCCTCTTTAGAGATCCCAAGAATTAAAAAATTAGGTTCGTCTGGCCATTGCCCTTTTGGATCCACCC
The DNA here is from genome assembly GCA_964534315.1 of uncultured Saprospiraceae bacterium. GTDB lineage: Bacteria > Bacteroidota > Bacteroidia > Chitinophagales > Saprospiraceae > CAZHOV01. Next base: position 45,592 of record CAZHOV010000014.1, read on the forward strand.
CGCGTCCGGAGAATCTGGGAAACGGCAATTGATCTAAGGCTTTGATTAACTTTTGATGATACTGCTCATTTTGGCGGGGAGAACATAATGCAGACTTCGGGTTGTAAGCAGTTAAAATGGCAAAGCTTGGTAGTTGATGGTACTCGAGTAAGGTTTGGAGCGGAGGGCATGAAGTGCCTATTTTAAGCGAAAAGCCCAATTCTGTGACTTCATAAACAGCATCCAGATACACCATTATTAGCTGTTGGTCTAAATTCCCATGATTATCTTCCATTTGTATTCTATTAAACTTAAACAAAATTGTACCTTTGCACTTTAATAAATAATTGACTGTTTATCTACCAGATAATAATCAATTGGAGAATAATGTCAATTTAAAACGAACGGCCAAACTTTAATACACTGTAATTTAATAAGCAATTTTTGATGGCCTTTTAACTGAGGGAAGAATTTACTAAAAATGGGAATGGATCGTAATACTGTTATTGGAATAATTTTAATTTTTGGTCTTCTATTTGTCTGGGCCCAACTCAATCAACCAACACAGGAAGAACTTGAGGAGCAGCAGCGAATAAAAGATTCGATCGAAAATGCACAAACTTTGGCAGATCAACCTACCGTTGATCAACCTGCAACGGAAGATACTGCCACCTTTGATCAGACGTCATTGGAAGAGCTGCCCGATTCGCTAAAACAACAACAACTTCAAGGTAAATATGGTCCCTTTTCCGGCAGCGCAGAAGGTACCGAAACGATCTATACACTTGAAAATAATCTGATCAAGATTGATTTTTCGTCAAAAGGCGGCTGGGTTAAGGAGGCCACCCTTAAGGAATATTACAAAATCCTTACGGATGAGGAGAATAAAGACTATAAAGTTCCTCTAAAACTACTGGAAGACGAAAAAAATATTTTTGAATATAAAATTCCCGTAAACGGTGTTCCGGGAGGGGTTATTTCAACCAGCAATTTGTACTTCACCGCTCAAAAAAACGAAAATACGCTAACCTTAAGAGCGAATGCTGGTGAAGGGCGTTACATTGAACAAAAATACAGCCTATCTCCCGATAGTTATCAACTCGATTATGACGTTAACTTTGTAGGAATGGATGGGATTATTCCCAATAGTACCAATGTCATTACGCTAAATTGGGTAAATTATCTGGATAAGTTAGAGAAAAACACCGCTTACGAAAGAACCTACTCTACTGCCTATTTTAAACCTACTACTGATGGCGTTGATTATTGCTCCTGCCGTCAGAGTGACGAAGAAGAAATTGATCAAAATGTAAAGTGGATTTCCCATGCAAATCAGTTTTTCAATACCTCCATTATTGCAGATCAATTCTTTGGTCCTTCTTTTGTAGAGTCTATTATGCTGGAAGAGGAAGATGATGACCTGAAAAAGCTAACTTCAAATATAAATATACCCATCGATAAGGTTGCCGGGGCCGATATTGGCATGCAGTTATATATTGGACCTAACGAATTCAAGCGTCTGGCTGCTTTTGATCAGTCGCTGGAAGATATTATTCCATTCGGCTGGAGTATTTTCGGCACCATAAACCGCTGGATCATCAGGCCATTGTTCAATTTCTTATCCAGTGCTATTGGAAGTGCGGGATTGGTCATTTTAATTTTGACTCTGATTGTAAAGCTCGCATTGTACCCGTTGACGTACCGGATGTTATATTCGCAATCTAAGATGGCTGCATTGAAACCCGAAATCACGAAGGTGAAGGAAAATATTGGGGATGATCAACAGAAGCAGCAAATGGAAACGATGAAGTTATACCGCGAATTTGGCGTAAACCCATTGGGCGGGTGTTTCCCCGTAGTTCTTCAAATGCCGATCTGGTTTGCGCTGTATCGGTTTTTCCCCGCTTCCATTGAATTCCGGCAAGCTGGTTTCTTATGGGCTACAGATCTATCTTCGTATGACGAGTTCATTCGGCTGGCGTTCGAGATTCCTTTTTATGGCAGCCATGTCAGTCTATTTACCCTGCTCTGGGCTGGTACGACCTTAATCTATACCTATTTTAACTCCCAGCAGATGGACATGTCAGGCAATCCTATGATGAAGTATATGCAGTATTTCATGCCCGTAATGTTCTTATTTTTCTTTAATAATTTTGCGTCCGGACTGACCTGTTACCTTTTCTTTAGTAATGTATTTAATATTACCCAAACGCTGGTGACCAAAAATTACATCATCGACAAGAAAAAGATCAAAGCTGAATTGGAAGCTTACCGGAAAAAGCCTAAAAAGAAAGGTGGATTTCAGGATCGTCTTGCAAAAGCGCTGAAAGAGCAGCAACGCATACAAGCGGAGCGGGAAGCAGCTAAGAAGAAAAAGAAATAATGAAGCTAAAAAAGCTGGCTAAAGTGTTGTATTGGGTCATTAAAAAGCCCAGTCTTTTGAATCTTATCCTGGAAGATCAGCATATTTGGTCTAGCGAGCTAAAAAGAAATCACCCTGACTTTTCAAAAGGACTGCCAGTTATTGATCTTTTGACGCTCTTTCCCGATTTTAAGGAAGGGATTTCCCCTTATACTTTTCAAGAAGGCAGCACCTTACCAACCGATATTGCCTTATTGAAGGGTTTAGCAAAATCTTTCGAAAATTGTTCTTTTTTTGAGATCGGAACGTGGCGCGGCGAGACCTGTGCAAATATAGCATCGGTAGCCAAAGAATGTTATACCCTCAATTTGTCGGGCGACGAAATGAAGGCTATGGGTTGGCCGCAAGCTTACATTGACTTACACGGTTTTTTTTCCAAATCAATCCCTTCTATTACCCATATCGAAGGTAATTCCAGGACTTTTGATTTCGCCGGTCTGAACCGCCGGTTTGATCTGGTATTCATTGATGGTGATCACCACTATGAGATGGTCAAATCAGATACGGAGCGAGTTTTTAAGCATTTGGTCCATGACAAGACTATTGTCGTTTGGCATGACTACGGAAAAAGCCCGGAATCGGTCAGGTATGAAGTACTCGCAGGAATATTAGATGGTACGGCTCCAGCGCTACATCAGTCTATCTTTCATATTTCCAATACCGTTTGTGCTGTTTACTTACCCTCCAGCACCTTTCCTTCCAACCATATAGAATGGCCCAGCCGGCCGGCTAACGTTTTCAAGATAACGTTAGCCTCCGAACGGCATCCAAAAAACTCCTGAAGCTTGTTTTTTTGGTGCAGCAAACCTCACCCTCAAATTTAAAAATCCTTAAAAAATCTCCCGCCTTTCCAAAGAAAAGTTTTGTGTTTTAAACATGACTTATACGAATCATGGGCCCTATTTTTTATAGTTTGGAATTAGAAAACTTTCTTTTTGAAAAAAGGATAACCCTACACTATGAGTTAAAGGCAAAGTACTCAATTCGAAACCATGTCCTTTATATATTTTGAGAGGTCTGTTTTTTCAATAAAAATCTTCAATTTTTATTGAAAAAACAGACCTCTCGAAGAAAATAGCTTGGTAGCTCTTAACACCAAAGGTGCTATGAGACACCTTCAATGATTTGTGTTTTTAAACCTTTAAAGAGGGCCGAGAAACTCAAAAGAGTTTCTCGGTTTAAAACCATCTTTGCTTTAATTTTGGAGAATAATAAGCTTCTTGGTCTTAATTACTCCCGCAGCATCCCTAACCTGGACAAGATAGTATCCATTAGTTAAGCTGCTTGTACTAAGATTGACTAGATTAATATCGACTTGGTCGATTTGCTTACTCATCACCATTTTTCCATTAACATTTGAGATTACGATCTCTACAGATTCTCGTGCGTAATCGCTTAAATCAAGTGTTAAAAGATCAGAAGCCGGATTTGGCCAGAACTCGAATGTACGGTTTTGAATAGCCGTATTATTGAGCACATCCTGCTCATCAGCAGTTTCTCTGCCATCTGATCCGCCTCTGCCGCATGTACCGATTGGTTGAACCGTTACATCGAAAGAAGTCGTAGCGATATTACCGCAATCATCTTCAACTTCAACATCTACGATTGTCGTCCCAACCGGATAAGGATCACCTAATGGCAAGCCATCAGCGCGTGTCATGGTAACCGTTGGAGAGAAATCGCAGAAGTCAAAGGCCATTATTGTAGGCAATACTACCGGCATTCCTTCACAGACTACTAGATCTGACGGTGGTAGGATGAATGGAGCCGTATTATCAACAATAAACATCGTTACGCTCAGAGTGGTCGTATTTCCGCAGTTGTCAACTGCTTCCCATAAGCAGCTCCACTCGTTGATATATCCATCGACATCGCAATCACCATAACTAATCAGATTTTCAATAATATTCACCTGAACATTTTGATCGCAATTGTCAGAAACGGTAACCATGGCAATCATTTCTCCGGTGGTTGGAAGATTTTGACATTCCACGTAGACAGTTCCTCCATTTTGCATGGCCGGATCGTTGAAGGTCATGGTCGGTGCGGTATTGTCTGATACAGTGATCGTTTGCGTATGACTTGCTGTATTGCCACAATCATCGGTAGCGGTCCAGGTGCGGGTTAACGTATAGTTATCCGCACAAGAGCCGGGAGATAGTGTTTCACTATATACAGCCGTAACACCTTGATCACAATTGTCAGTAGCCGTTACATTTGCAGCAGGTGGTACCTGGTCGCATTCAACAGTCAGATCGCCTGGTGCATTCTGAAGTACAGGAGCCGTATTATCCTCTACAGTAATCACTTGCGTTTTTGTTACCGAATTGCCGCTTTCATCCTCAGCAGTCCAGGTTCTGGTGATCGTGTATGCATGAGCACAAGCACCCGGCGTGGTTGTTTCCATAAATGTTAGTGATGGATTCGGATCGCAGTTGTCATTAACCGCAGGATTAGCAGGTGCCGGTATTTGATCGCATTCTACGGTCATATCCGCGGGCACTTCTGTAATCGTTGGAGCCTCATCATCAGTAAGCGTGATTTCTTGTGTCTCTACTGTCGTATTGCCACAAGCATCGGTTGCCGTCCAGGTTCTGGTAATGATGGTTTCTCCCTCGCTTTGTCCGGGGCCGGTTGTTTCATTAAAGATCAAACTTGGATTCGGATCGCAAAGATCCCATACCGCAGGATTTGCCGGAGCAGGGATTTTATCACAATCTGCCTGGGTGTTACCGGGTACCCCCTGGATAGTTGGAGGTGTATTATCCTGCACAGTAATCTCTTGGGTTTCTACGGCTGTATTGCCACAGTCATCCGTCGACGTCCAGGTTCTTACAATGGTATAAGAATTCGCGCATGCACCTGGATTAGTACTCTCGCTAAATACCACAGCAACAGTATTATCACAATTATCTGAAGCACTGACATTTGCGGGAGAAGGTATATTATTACATTCTACTGTCACATCGGCCGGTACACCAGACAAAACAGGGTCAGTAGTATCTTCCACTGTGATCGTCTGTGTCTTAGTGTCCGTATTGCCGCAGTTGTCCGTAGCTGTCCACATCCGCGTGATCGTATAGGCATTATTACAAATACCAGGGGTAATTTGCTGGTTGAATGTAATATTCACAATATTATCACAATTGTCTGTAGCTGTTGGCTGTGCCGGAGAAGGGACATTGTCACACTCGACCGTTACATCGCCAGGAACACCAGATAATACAGGATCAGTAGTATCTTCAACCGTGATCGTCTGTGTTTTAGTGTCCGTATTGCCACAGTTATCCGTCGCTGTCCACGTGCGGGTAATTATGTAAGCATCTGCACAGGTCTGTTGCATAGAATACTGGTTGAAAGCAATATGTACATTATTATCACAGTTATCGGTTGCTGTTGGTTGTGCCGGAACTGGAATATTATCACATTCTACTGTTACATCACCAGGGACGCCAGCCAAAACAGGATCTGTCGTATCCTGTACCGTGATCTTTTGCTTTTTAACATCCGTGTTACCGCAGTCATCTGTTGCTGTCCACGTCCGTGTGATAAGATAAGCATCTTCACAAGCTCCTGGTGTAATTTGTTGACTGTAACCGATGTCTACATCATCATCACAGTTATCTGTGGCTGTCGGATTAGCCGGTGTAGGCACATTGTCACACTCGACCGTTACATCGCCAGGTACGCCTGCCAAGACAGGATCGGCTGTATCTTCTACGGTGATTGTCTGGCTTACCGAAGAAATATTTCCACAACCATCATCAAACGTCCATGTGCGGGTAATGATCAATGGATTATTGGCACAGCCTGTTCCACCATTATCCGTATCTACTCCCGTGACTGTTATTGGTCCTCGACAAGCATCTTGCGCTGTTAACGTTCCCGGTGCAGGTACCTCATCTGCACATTGGTAATGGGCAGCAGCTGGCGGTGTTGGCGTTACCGGAGGCGTATCGTCAATGATCGTGTAGACAACATCTCTGTTACGGAAGTTTCCACACTCATCAAAGATCCTGAAGACTACCCGAATCTTTCGCATACAATCGGTAGCTGATCCCTGGTAGTTCTTCTGTAATCCCCAAACGTACAGCTCAATATCGCTCGCATCGGTACAATTGTCCGATACATTCATATTTGGCGTCTGGAAAGTAATGCCATGGACAGTGTAGTTTACTGGAGTCGTTCCAACCACCAATGGATTGTTACGATCCCTCACTATGGAAATATCTGCTGGATTCGGACAAGTTGCTCCTTGGGAGGTATAAATAGTCTCATCAGGAGGATTAACACCACCCCAGCTTGGTCTTTTATCATCAGAAACGGTAATCGTTTGCTGTACCGAAGAGGTATTCCCACAGACATCCGTAAAGGTCCAGGTCCGTACCATCACAAAATCATTCACACAACTACCCGGA
>CAZHOV010000014.1:52510-55479 GCA_964534315.1 uncultured Saprospiraceae bacterium
AAGGTCCAGGTCCGTACCATCACAAAATCATTCACACAACTACCCGGAGTCACCTGAATAGTAGGACTTACCGTGATAGCTCCATTACAATTATCAGTCGCTGTTAAATCTACCGGGGCAGGTACTTCAGCGGCACATTCTACATTTACATCTGCTGGAGCAGTAGGTGGTACCGGTGCTGTGTTATCAGAAACGGTAATGGTTTGTGATTCTGAGGTGGTATTCTCACAGTCATCTGTCGCCGTCCACGTGCGGGTTAGCACGTAATTATCTGGACAGCTTCCATCGGCTCTATGCTCATTGAAGTCGATGTGCACATTATCATCACAGTTGTCTGTGGCCGTGGGACTAGCTGGGGCTGGTACTTGATCACATTCTACTGTAGCATCTGCTGGTACGCCTGATAAAACAGGATCTGTTGTATCCTGTACCGTAATCTTTTGCGTCTTGACATCTGTGTTGCCGCAATTATCTGTCGCCGTCCACGTGCGGGTCAGCACGTAATTATCGGGGCAGCTGCCATCCGTTCGATGTTCATTTAAAGCAATATCTACATCATCATCGCAATTGTCCGTAGCAAAAGGATGAGCTGGTGATGGAATATTATCACATTCAACGGTTACATCGGCAGGTACGCCACCCAACTCAGGGCTCGTATGATCCTCTACAGTAATCTTTTGTGTCTCGACATCTTTGTTGCCACAAGCATCTGTTGCTGTCCAGGTACGCGTAAGGATGTATTCATCTTCACAGCCACCATCCGTTCGGTGCTCATTGAAGGTAATATCTACATGCGTATCACATCCATCTATAGCTGTTGGCTGACCTGGAGTTGGGACTGCATCACACTCTACGGTCACATCATCGGGTACACCTGATAGTACCGGATCAGTAGTGTCTATCACGCGGATATCTAAGAATACCTCATCTTCATTTTCACAATTATCCTCTGCATAAATTCTGCAGTAATAACGAAGGATGTAACCAGGGTCTGGTTGATTTTGCGTGCAATCGCCTGTTTCTCCCAATACAATTTCCTCAATCTTGATCTTTGGATTATTATCGCAGTTGTCCGTTGCCATAAACCAACCTAACACCTGTGGGTTGGTTACCTGCTGACCAGCTACGCATTCGATCGATACAATAATATCTGATGCCGGCGGTTCGCCGCCATTGTTATTAAAGGCGTGGATGATCTCTTGCGGAGCAGTATGCTTTGGTGATAATTCCGGATCAGTCGAATCTTGTACATAGATATTTTGAGTTTGGGAATGAGTATTCCCACAGTTATCGGTGGCCTTATACGTTCTGTGAATGGTATATTCATCTTCGCATGGTCCTGACGAAGTTGTTTCCTGAACAGAAACATGAACATCCTGATCGCAATTATCCGTGGCGTTGACATCGGCTGCTGCAGGGATATTGTCGCATTCTACGGTTGCATCGGCAGGGATGGCCCCCAGAACTGGATTGGTATTATCTTGTACCGTAATAATTTGATGTTCGGTGTCTTGATTACCGCAGGCATCAGTTGCTGTCCAGGTTCTTTTGATGGTATATGCTTCAGCACAGGCACCCGGAGTAATTTCCTCACCATCAAACTGAACGGTTGGGTTGTTATCACAATTATCGGTGGCATTTGGAGATGCAACTGCCGGAATGTGATTACACTCGACAGTTACATCTTGGGGTACATGCAGCTCAGGGTGAGTATTGTCAACGATCTTTACAAATACGGTAAAAGTCGAAGACCCGCCACAATCGTCTGTCGCTGTCCAAATACATTTCCATAGTTTTAATCGTCCATTCGCACAATCGCTGTTATTTTCTTCAAGGATATTTACAAAAGTCACATGCACATTATCATCGCAATTGTCCGTTGCAATGACATCTGCTACCACAAAGATGGGTAAGGTTTCATCACACTCATATTCCAGATAATCTCCGTCTTGTACGTTTTGTAGAATATTATAGTGTGGCCCGTTGGGGTTGATAGAGATCGTAGGGGCATGAGTATCGGTAGCATCGATAAACACGGTTGCTTCATGGCAACATTCCGGGGCGGTACTATCATCGTTGCATACTTCGTAGATAAACATATCCATCCCGCAGAAGCCATCTTCGGGTGTATAGGAGAACGTTCCGTCAGTATGTAGCGAGAAGCTAGCAGCGTTGGACGGTCCTGAAACTAAGGTATATTCAGGATCACTTAGATTTTGATCGCTTGCGCCGGCATCTTCATTTAAAGTAGTTTCCGGGCAAGTCGTAAAGTTTTCATCCACTGCGACCGGAGTGGTGCAGCAATTAAAGGTCAACTCACTTTCCTCCAGGGTAAATTCTACTTCTGTTGTATTATTACCTTGAGCGGATGCTGAATTGAAAAAATGCCCGGATGCATTTGCCGTAACATCAATTTCTAAGGTGGCAGATTGATTAATAGCCAGGTTACCTAAATCCCAGGTAATCTCTTTACCAGAAATACTGACAGACCCTATGCTGGGATTTGTACCGTCAATTTCGTATCCACTTTCGATTTCATCGGTTACAACTACGCTATTGGCAGTATTATCAGAGCCGGTATTTGTTACAGTGATGGTAAAAGTACGTTGTTCACCTTCGCAAATGTTTGGATCGTCAATCGTTTTGTCAATTTCCAAGTCTGTACCACAAACCTCTACCACTATATCTAATAGGCAAGGTTCAAACATAGCGAAAGGTATATCTGCATAGTCTGCTTCTTCAAAATCGACCGGCCCTGCGGGTCCAGTATATTGATCATTTCCAGAGATGCTGGCAATATTAGTGAAATTGATATTCCCCCCTACTGCCAGGACAAAAATATGGGAACCTTGACCTTTGACATCGTTTGCCCCTTCTATAGCCCCAAATCGAGCCTCCTGGCAATCAGTATTACAAACTGATCTTTCGCAAGCGAAAGATTTGTAAAATTGCAAAATATTATTAAGGTT
>CAZHOV010000015.1:0-51089 GCA_964534315.1 uncultured Saprospiraceae bacterium
CATATATTGTATAACAACTTTGCTCCTCCCAGCTTTGGCGGCTATTGATATCTAGCTAGTTGACAAAAAAATCCAGATTTTGAACAAAATCTGGATTTTTTCTTTTCGGTTAAGGCACACTGACCTTAACATTTTTTCAAGGTATGTCTTTAATGAGAAACAATTACTTCGCAACCACCATTAAGGCTTCGGATAAGAACGCTTCACTTTAGCGTTCAAGGTTTCTTTTTTAAGCTTAATCGTTTTTAAGCCTTTCTTTCTCAGCGACTTGTTGAGCTGATCACCAAGCTGCTTGAGTTGGTTGAGTTCTTGTGCGCGCAATACGGATGCAATGTTCATGGGTTCAGGTTAAAAAAATTAGAAAATAGTTTTGGCAATAGTTCAAATTTATAACTCCTTGTTTTACAATTTAGTTCTGGATTTGTTGCAATATTTATTTTTTTTATTTTCGGAGTTCATTTTTGCTAAATAGGCGACAAAATGAAAAAAAATCATATGTCTTTCTCGTTCATAAAGAACGCTACAAATTATAGAGCAAATTTTGTGCCGAAAGGTTGTATAAGAAAGGGAAAAAGAGGAATATGGGGAATTAGTAATTTAGGAAAACAGGAAATTTCGGTAAGGGAAATGAAAAAAACATTTAATATGAGCTCCATAAATAAATTTTTGCTACCCATCGTGCTATTACTGGGCGGGTTGAAAATGACCGGACAAGAAATACGCAGTGCAGAAGAATTAGCTCTGAAAGGCTATAAACGCTTTGCAGTAGAATCCGGAATCGTCCAATATAAACTAGAAGGTACTAATACAGGGACGGAAGCCCTTTACTTCGATAACTGGGGCTGGCGAGCAGGATTACATACGATCTCCAACATCCGGACGATCGATATGAGTAGGTCTGAAAATATAGCAAAAATCATCGATGGATGGATTCAATACAACCTGGAAAAAAATACCATGAATGGCACCAAATTGGTCAACCCCGAATTAAAGGCCTGGTGGGAAAAATATAAAACTTATCCTGAAGATCGTTCAGCAATTGGGAAACAAGTCCTGATGGCTTCGGGTGGAGAACCAACCGGAAAAGGAGTTGTGCTGGGAAGACCCTGCGAGATCTGGAACATCCCGGCTTGGGGCGCCAAACTGTGGCTCTGGAAGGGAATACCTCTAAAATACACCATAGCAAAACTGGGAATGAAATACACCGCTACCGCAACTTCTGTTCAGATCGATATCGAAGTACCCGAAAAATCCCTCCTGCTATCCCCTGATGCTCATATCACAATGGATTTGATTGGAAAATGGGAAAGCAATGGGCAATGAACAATGAGCAATGAATAATGAATAATGAATAATGAATTTAATAATTGAAAATCAAAGATTTTCAATTATTACATTGCACATTGCACATTGCACATTCCTCATTGCAAATTGCTAAAGGTTTTCCACCATTTCACATATGCTCTGATGCCCTCCACAATATTAGTAGAAGGTTCATAACCCAACAATTTTTTTGCTTTAGAAATATCGGCATAGGTGATTTGAACATCTCCGGGTTGGTGGGGGAGTTCATGGACAATCGCCTTTTTACCGATAGCTTCTTCAACGGCTTCGATCAACCCTTTGAGGGTGATCGTAGAAGATTCCCCGATATTAAATACATCGTATCCCTTCAACTTTTCCATGCTGAGGAGTACACCTTGCACGATATCGTCGATATACGTATAATCCCTGGCTGAGGAACCGTCGCCAAACATTTGTATTGGGTGATCGTTCAAAATATTCCTGGTAAAGGCGCTAATCGCCATCTCCGGACGCTGGCGGGGACCGTAAACAGAGAAAAAACGCATACAGAAAATATCGAAATGGTATAAATGATGGTAATTGTAGCACATCAGTTCGCAGGCTTTCTTGGTAGCAGCATAGGGAGAGATAGGAAAGTCTACATTATCTTCTTCTGAAAAAGGAACTTTTTTGTTATTGCCATAAACGGAACTGGAAGAGGCAAAGATCATTTTTCGGACGTTTGCTTCCTTCATAGCTTCCAAAATACGGAGCGTGCCGGTAATATTGACATCATAGTACAGCTTTGGGTCCTTAATAGAAGGCCTGACGCCCGCCCGCGCGGCCAGATGCACCACCAGATCAATGCGGTGGTCGGAAAAGATCGACTGCAAAAGCTCTTCATTCCTGATATCTCCTTCTATAAAAGTGTAGCGGTCGGATTGAACCGCTTCAGCTATATTCTGTTTTTTTATATTTATATCGTAATAGTTATCCAGGTTGTCGAGGCTGATTACCTGGTGACCTTCCTTGAGCAACCGGTCTGCTAAATGTGAGCCAATAAATCCCGCACCTCCCGTAATGAGTACCTTCATCGTGATTGGTTATTAGTTAAAATAAAAATGGTTTGTTGAAAACAGGCGCAAATATAGCCCAAATAAAGTAGTTTTTTCACTAAACGCCGCTACTTATCCCTTCGTCAAACGCTACTTTTGGATGATAAAATAAGTAGTAAATACCGGCCAGTGAGACGAGGACAGTAATTAAATAGAAGAGTAAACTCAACGTGACCGCAATGCTTTGATCAAGCTGAAATAAATCTGCTCCATAATAAAAAGTGATCTCCCTGACACCCGCTCCCCCGATACTGATGGGTAAAGTAGCCATGATAGAACTGATCAAAAACAAGCTGACATAGGCCGCCTGGTGATCAAAGGTACCCAAAGCGAAGAGAATTGCCAGTGCTGATACGGACTGAGCAAATTGCACACCAAAAGAGTACATGGTGACTTTTACAAAGGAAAATTTAAAATCTTTAAAAAATAGATGAAGGAATAAATAATAGCCTACTATAGAAAGCGGAAAGGAGAGCCAGATAATACTCTTAAAAGGAAAAGGTAGAAGGGTGAAGTATAAAAATAAAATAGCCAGACAAAAAAGAGCCAGCATACCGTTTAATCGGTCGAGAAACATGACAGTAACCAGTTTCTTAACGCCTGTTTTGAAGTGTTTTTGAAGATAGATCACTTTGTAACCATCACCACCAACAGCACCTGGGAGGAAGAGATTGTAATACATCCCCAAGAGATAGAGTTCGAGATTGAATCGGTCGGTAATATAAACCCCCGCATCCCGGAACAAGATATTCAACCGGTAAGCGGCAATAAGTTTAGAGAGGATGAAAAAAAGAACTCCCAGCAATAACCAACCGAAGTGGGCAGATTTAACGATCCGCCATACTTCCCGTATGTCTATTTTGGTGAAAACCAGGTAAAGTATTGCAATTGAAACAGCTAGTTTCAAGAAGAACTTCACATATCTCATGATGGTTTTACGGTCGCTCATTCCGTTTCAACCTCCTGAGGCTGGCCTTTAATGATTCTCCGGATTTTATATGGGGTTTTTTGTTGGGATTCATAATACGTTCGCATTAATATTTCAACCACAATGCCGGTAGTGATCAATTGAATGCCACCGACTATCAGTAATACTCCCAACAACAATAATGGCTTTCCCCAGATATCTTGCCCCATGATCTTTAGTCCTAAGAGATAAACATTTATCAAAGCGCCAATTCCAAAAATAAACAACCCCCAGCTGGCGAAGAGGTGCATGGGCTTTTGCATATATTTCCTAAAGAATAGCATGAGTAACAGATCACTTACTACTTTAAATGTGCGGTTAATGCCATATTTCGATTTTCCAAACTGGCGCGCATGGTGTTTGACATCCACCTGGGTGATAGTTGCTCCTTCTAAGCGGGCCAGTACCGGAATAAAACGATGTAGTTCCCCATACAACCCCATATCCTTAGCAATCTCCTTCTTAAATACCTTAAGGGTGCAGCCATAGTCTTTAATCTTTACCCCCGCTGACTGGCGAATGATATAATTGGCAATATTACTGGGAATTTTTCTTAAAAACATGCCGTCCTTTCGGTTCGCTCTGTATCCGGCTACCAGGTCCCATTCCTCCTTTTCCGCCACTTCCAGCATCATGGGAATATCAGAGGGATCATTCTGCAAGTCGCCGTCCATGGTTACAATATATTCTCCCTGGGCCAGATCGATACCTGCCGCGAGAGCCGAGCTCTGCCCGTAATTCTTCCGCAGTTCTGCAATAATCAATCGATCATGCACGATACTGCGAAGTTCTTTAAGCGTATTATCCGTTGAGCCGTCATCTACATAAATGATCTCATAATCAAAATCCTTTAATGCTTCCGTGATTTGATTGACTAACGGCTTTATATTCTCTTCCTCATTATAAACACAAACTACAACTGATAATTTTGGCTTCATGATATATTTTTTCGGATTGATTTGCTGCAAAGATAGAGAGAAACGATTAATAGTTCGTAGTCAATAGTTGGTAGTGTCCAGGTATTATAGCAAATCTCCAAAATCAACCTAACTACTAACTATTCATTGTACATTGCCCATTGTTTCTTGCTCTTAACAAATATAATGGTGCGCTGCACCATCAAATTGATATTATTCTCTTTCGCTACAAAGATTTTGGTGCGCTGCACCAATCTTTCCCAGAACTGCTAACTACTAACTACTAATTATTAATTATTCATTATTCATTATTCCTTGCTCTTTGCTTTAACCACCCAACACTTCTCTCTCAAATACCGCACCGCCATCTCATCTAGCTTTTCAAATTGTTGGAGATCGACCGAGTTTGGTTTGACGATATAGATAACGTCCTTTCTATCAAGGGTATCGGTTCTGCGTACGATTCTGTTTTGGATATTGGTAACGTAAAAACAATTAGCTGTAATTTCACCCAGATTTCTGTGTAAAACGATTTGCTCGTCTTTAAATCGCTCTGCTATTCGTTTGGCATCTGTTCTGACTACTGCTCCCCAATCGTTGGCGTCCCGGTCTGGCATAACAAACACATTGAAACCTGTTCTAACCACTAACAAAAGGATAACGAATAACATCACGCGTTGCTTCTTCCAACTAAAGAAAAAGAACAATAATAAGGCGAGCGCAACATTAAAAAGTACTGCTTTTATGAATACGTTTGGAATGAAATGGATGCGCTCCAGGAAATATGGGGTGAAACTGCCAAGGAAAGAAAGGGCGGCAAGGATCAGAAAGAAGCGATCCATCCCTTTCCATATTTTGGTTCCACTCTTTTCATGCCATCGGTAAGCAACGATCAGGAGGGCAAAAAGTATGGGGGTGAACATAAATAAATACCTCGGATATACTTCTACCGATAGCCAGTAGATGGGGATGTTTACCAAAAAAATAATGAAAGAGGTTACTAAAAAATCATGCTTTCGGAGGAGTTCACGAACTTCTTTATTCCATAAGAAAACAATAAATAACGTCCAGGGAAGAAAATGGTAAATAATTTCGAAAGGGAAGGTGAAAAGATGTAAAATAGTATCGCCAATTCCGTACTCTATAGCGGTTCGCTTTGCAGATTCCTCCAGGATGGTGGAGAAAACCGTCGAGAGTTTGTGAATACGGTTGTACAAATAGTAATAACCGCCTAGGATTAGCGCGAAAAGACCGATACCAGCGAAGTGAGGCAGGTGGAATAGTCGCTTGAATTCCTTTTTATAAATAAAGATACCAAGCAGTGTAAATGCCTGGAAGGCTAATGCAGGCAGCCCTTTTAGTAAAAAGGCGATGGCTGATAGAAAATAGCTGATCAGAAAAAGGCGGTAAAAATTCCGTTGCCCGAACTGATGATAAATGGTCATAAACAATAAAAAGATGACCCAGGAAAAGCAAACATCGATTAAGCCCAGCCAGGAGTCGTAAAAGAGGATACGCCCGCAGGTAATTAGAGCAAAAGCAACAAGAAAGGAGGTTCTGCGATCAAAATATTTGCGCATGTAGTGGAAAACGCTACCGGCAAAGATCAATAGAAATATAACGGTCGCCAGCCGGGTGGTAAACGCATCGGCGCCCCCATTTATCCTGTAGAAAACCATTAAAATCCAGTTGAAGAGGGGCGGTTTCCGATAGTAATAATCGCCAATAATGGTCGGCGTAATGTAATTACCGGAGATTATCATTTCCATGGCTACCAATCCCCGGATTGATTCATCATTGATAAGCGTAATCAGGTCGAGGTTAATAAGTAGAGCGGGAAAAAGAAGGAGGATGGCGACAACCATTAAAATCGTTTCTTTTTTCCGGTCGGTAAGTTTCATGAAATTAGCGGGTGGTATAGATGCTGGCTTATCGACTTATAAGCCAGCACCTATTCAGTTAATTAGTCGTTACTTCCCAAGACTTCCTTGCCGGACATTTGTTGGAAAGCTTCCAGGCCGCATTGAAGAAAAGCGCTGTATTTTCCTTCGTCAGGGGTATAACCAACGGGGTCGGTTAACAGATCTCCTTCGGGAGATAACAATACATACCAGGGTTGAGAATTATTATTAAAATAGGAGGTTTGCAGGTATTGCCATTTACTTCCGGTATTTCGAAAGCGCATAGCACCGCCTGATTTCTCATATAATTCTTGTTGTTCTTCTTCAGGGAGCGCTATTTTTTCGTCAACATATAAGGAGATCAACACATAGTCCTCGTCCAGATATTTATAAACTTTAGGGTTGGGCCAAACCTGTTCTTCCATTTTCCGGCAATTCACGCATGCATGTCCGGTAAAGTCGATCATTACCGGTTTATTTTTTTCTTTAGCGTAAGCCATACCCTCATTCAAGTCTTTGAAACAGTTTAGGTTTTGAGGGCAGTCACAAGGGTAGAACCAGCTATAGCAGGCTGGAGGAGCCAATCCGCTTAAAAGGGTAAGTGACTTTAAAGAGCCTGCTTTCTTATCGTAGATAAAGCCCGTGGCCATATAGATAGCGAAAGCAAAGAATGCCAGACCTAAGATCCATCTGGAGGTAGATAACTTTTTGATAGGAGAGTCATGCGGAAATTTGATCTTTCCGAGCAGGTATAGTCCGGTAAGTATCGAAATAAGGATCCACAACGCCAGGAAAGGTTCAATTTTCAATAATCCCCAGTGTTTTACCAGATCAGCATTGGACAAGAACTTAAGGGCTAGTGCCAGCTCTGCAAAACCAAGTACTACTTTAACGGTATTTAACCAGCCACCTGACTTTGGAAGGGATTGCAGCCAGTTTGGAAAGGCGGCGAAGAGGGCAAAGGGTAATGCCAGTGCCAGTCCGAAACCTGCCATCCCTGAGGTTAATTGCATGGCGCCTCCGTCGGCACTTAGCGATCCAGCCAATAAAGAGCCCAGGATTGGCCCTGTACAAGAAAAAGAAACCAGAGCCAGTGTCAGTGCCATAAAGAAGATTCCTAACGTTCCTCCTATACCTTCTGCAGCACTGATGCGGTTAGACCAACTGCTGGGCAGGGTAAGCTCGTAATAGCCGAAGAAGGAAAAGGCAAAGAAGATAAATATGGCAAAAAAGGCTATGTTTAGCCAGATATTGGTAGAAATATCGTTTAGAATATTTGGATTGATGCTGTCCATTAAATGGAAGGGTACGCTTAATGCCAAATAGACGAGGAAGATAAAAAAGCCATACAGCAACGCATTGGTCAATCCTTTTTTCTTATCCCCGCTTCCTTTAGTAAAGAAGCTTACCGTAAGGGGGATCATCGGGAATACACACGGGGTGAGTAGAGCCAGAAAACCACCCAGTAATCCAAGGATAAAGATGCCAAGAAAACTTTTAGATTTGGGTTCATAAACGCCACATTGACCGGCCGGGGTATCTGTATTGGCATCAGCTAGTATGGTAAAGATAGCGTCAGCTCCCGCTTTATCTACTGTTGTTTTGTCATTGTCACTGCTTATTCCTGCTAAAGCTGCTTCTCCGATTAAAGCAGTAAGGTTAGTGAGATCCACTTCAAATGGGGGATAGGCAGGCGCAAGACATCTAGAGTCCTGGCAAGTCATAAATTGCAAGTCTCCAGTGATGAGTTGAGCAGGATCCGAAACTTTGACCCGCTGCACATATTTTGCTTCTTTTTTGAGCTTGATTAACTCCATTTCGAAGTTTTTATCAAACTCTTTAGACATTTTTGCACTTGTTTCTGCAGGTTTTCCAACAAACTCAACACCTTCAACTTCATTGAAAAATAATTGAGTAGGGTAGGGGCCGTCATCGCCAGAGAGCTCTTGAGAGTAAATATACCAGGTATCTTCGATCGTGGCCTCAAAAATAATATCATATTCGTTATCCGAAACTTTTTTAACAGAAGCTGACCATTTAACAGGGTCGAAAATCCCGCTTTGCGGGTTGGCATTGGTAGCGTCTAGGGTGATCGTCTCTCCTGCCTCGGGCGTCGCTTTTTCTGTGGAACTCAACTTGGGCGATTCTTCAGGCTGTTCTTCCTCTTTTGGCTGTTCTTCCTCAGGGGTCTCTTCTTTCGGTTGTTCTTCCTCTGGCTTTTCTTCTCCCCCCGCGTCATCAGCAACCGATGCCAGATCAAATTTGAAGTCTACATCTTTTGGAGGGAGGCACTTGGTTGCATCGCAAGTCATGAATGTTAGCCAGCCTGATATTTCTTTGGAAGGGTCGGTAACTTTTATTTTTTGGGTAAAGATCGCTTCCTTCTCAAACTTGATCAGGTTCATTTCGAAAATCTGGTCATAGGCTTCCTTCCGGTTTCCGGATTCTTCGTTTTTGCCCACAGTTTCGAAGTGATCTCCCGTATCGTAATTGAAGGACGTGGCAATGGGGCCGTCATCTCTGTCGAGGTACTGTGAATAGATGGACCAACCGTTATCGATTTTTGCCTTAAATATCAGGTTGTATTCATTGCTGCCAACTTTCTTTGCTTCATAAGACCATGAAACAGGATCGTAAATCTGTCCCCAGGAAAGATAAGAGGACAATAATAGGCAGAGAAGCGTAAAAATTCTTGAAAATGACATAGGCTTGGGTTTCTGAAAATTTTCAAAAGTTCTGCAAAGGTATGATAATCCTTTTGCTTAACCAATTTCCTCCAAAATTAAGCAACTAAAAGCCATAAAAGAATGGTTGTCCGTTAGTTTAATAGATTTTTAACAAAAGCAAGAAAAAGCTTGTCTTAATCTAACAATACAGCAAAATCCACATTAGTAGGGGGCAGACAGCCTTGGTCATCGCAGGTCATATAAGTAAGTTGACCGGACACGGCTGTAGTGGTGGGTTCTATCTTGATGCGTTGAGTAAACTGAGCCATTCGTTGGTACTTAACCAGCACTTCACCCGAATTAAAATCTTTTTCTTCTTTCTTTAGCCCGATTTCTTCAGTCTCTCCAATCAATCGAGCACCTTTTTGGGTGTTAAAAATGATCGTCGTCGGAACCGGAGTACTCGAAGGGGCGAGATTTTGCGAATATACAGACCAACCATTGGCAATATCAGCTTTTAAAATGATATTATACTCCAATTCGCTGACTTTTTCAGCTTTGAAAGACCACTTTACCGGTCCTGTTTGGGCCATACAGGTAGAAGCTAGCGCCAAGGACACCAGAACAATTAAGCATCTCATGAAGATAAATTTTAATGACGTAATGGTTGCAAGGGGTTAGGTGTTTAGTTGGAATGGAGGTGTTCAGTTGGTTGATTTGTTTTGATGCGTATTTACAATAAAAAATACGGTAGTACTAAATATACTAGCAGGAAGTTGTGGATAAGCGTTCTGTAGGATTGAGTGCTAAACTAAAAAATAATCATTTTATAACCATAAAATTCGCTAAAAAAATTTAACATTAACGTTTTTTGGCCAACCTTATTAAGATAAGCCAAATACACCAGTCGTGACAAAATAATAATAGTGTAAAAAGAAAAGTCCAAAGAGGAGTAAGAAGTGAATAGAATCAGCTACGGGGGGTGAAAGTTTTATTAAATTCTCTGTCAGAAATAAAGAAAATGGAATCGCCAATAGTGTCAGATGATCTAATCGTAAACCGGCTTGGAATATAAAAGTAATACCTGCAAACAAGATAAGCCAAAAGAAAATAGAAAAATATTTCTGTACCTGGATTTTCTTTTTTAAGAAATACTCATTGGTATTTAGGAGGATCCATAATAGTAGAAAACCAAAAATACCCAGAGTAACATAACGTTGTATTTCCCATATGCCTTTTGCATCCAAAAAGCCAATATTTTTTACAAAATGATCGGTCCATATCATTGGTAATTGATCGAACCAGAAAAGATAAATAATAAGAAAAAAATAGGGAACAAAGAAGCCACTGAGCATCATTAGCACTTCCTTGATTTTGAATGCTCGAAGAATTTGAATACCCAGAATTAAAAAAGGAACATAGTAAATATAGCTAAAATAAAACAAGCTGGCTATTGAAAAGAACAAGCCCATATTAAATAATTGGGAAGCCGGCAGGTATTTTTTATAAATACCAATCAGTTCATTTATGCCTAAAATAATAAAAAAATTGGCAATAAGCGGGGCAGAAAGCATCAAGAAGGAGGGATGATAGCTGCAAATCAGCACGTAAATTGCTGCGGGGATGTAGGTGTTTTGAGAACTTAATCGGTGATTGTTGATCACCACATTAAGCAAAACAGCCTCGATGAAAACAATAACGAGAGAGCTGATCTTGGCGATGAGCGAGGTTGGATTGATCAATTCATGGAGCCAACTTCCCAAAATACCCGGAGAGGTAATTTCCCAGCTGAAGTTGGAAAAAAAACCTGAACTCCTTATCAGGATCACATAGATCAGGATAAAAAAAATGCCAATGACTTGATTTGTTCGAAAAATTCGTATCACAACAAAGAATTTGAGCAAATATAAAAACTACTCCCAACAATTATCCAAAAAGGCGGTACTTGTAGCTACTAATTCCTTCGTATGCTCTGGTAGTGTGGCTTTTCCATAGGGATGCTGACCTCCAAAAACGTGATCGGCACCTTCGATCAGGTATAACGATGCCGATTCATTCCAGCCTTTAAGTTGATCAGCAAAAAGAAAAGGAACGGCAGGATCACTAGTGCCATGAACAATAAGCATGGGCTTGTTCAGCTTTTTAAGTGCCGCTTTAGTATCGAATCGCTCTCGGTTATTATCAAAATCCTCATACAATTGAAAATAGAGCGGCATTTGTTGCTTAGTTCGCCCATTCATAATATGATAAACGCCTTCCTTCCTCCATTTGTCGATAAAAGCATCGTCAGGCCATGCATAATCAAGTGAAGCTACCGAAGCCCAGGTGATTAGAGCGTTGATCCGGTCATCTTCAACTGCTTTAATAATAGCAGTAGCTCCGCCCCGGCTATGGCCGATGAGGGCAATTCGTCCAAGGTTACATCTCGGAGAAATATTGGGATCCTTATGTACCCAAGTTAGTAACGCATCCAGATCGGCAAGTTCTTTGCTGTAATTGTTTTGCCCGAAAGATTCCAAGTCTTGAAAATCAAGCGGATGCTCAATGGTAGTGCCGTTGTGAGAAAAGTTAAAGGTTAGAAAGTTGAACCCCTGCTCAACGAAAGTTCTTGCAATCAAATCCCAATGTCCCCAATCTTTGAAGCCTTTGAAGCCATGGGCAAAAATAACTAATGGTTTTAACTCATTAGATTGATCGTCAAAATATAAATCCGCCAGAAATGGCTTTTTATCAGCTCCTTCAACAATATTGTTTTTTTGTATGTTCATTTTGATAATGAGTAATGAGTAATGAGTAATGAGTAATGAGTAATGAGTAATGTTCCACGCTCCACACCCCAAAAATAGGTAAGAATTAAGGTAGGAGAAATTTTTATTGAAAAAAAGAAAAATCGGAATTTTCTACGAATACCTGATACCTGACGCTCAAATACTTAATACTCAATACTATTTCTTAGCTTTGTCGTTTTTACAAATACCGGTTGTATGGTAAAATCATTGGCTACAATAAAGAAGCCGATCGTCGAAGAATTGAAGATCTTCGAGAAGCATTTCAGGGAATCTATGCGTAGTCAGGTGGCGTTGCTTGACAAGATTACCTATTATATCGTGCGCCGAAAGGGAAAGCAGGTACGGCCGATGTTTGTCTTTTTATCTTCAAAAGTTTGTGGTGAAACTTGCGAAGCAACTTTTGTGGCTGCTTCGCTGGTAGAATTATTGCATACCGCCACCCTTGTCCATGATGATGTGGTAGACGATTCTTTTCAGCGGAGGGGGTTTTTCAGTATTAATGCTTTGTGGAAAAACAAGGTGGCAGTGTTGGTAGGAGATTACCTCTTGTCAAAAGGATTATTATTGGCACTGAAGAATAAAAAATTCAGATTACTAGAAATTATTTCTAGAGCGGTAGAAGAAATGGCGGAAGGAGAGCTTCTTCAGATGGAAAAAGCCCGCCGGTTAGATATCAAGGAATCGATATATTATGATATTATTCGTCAAAAAACAGCCTCGCTAATTGCAAGTTCTTGCGCCGCTGGTGCGTCTTCTGTTACAGATGATGAAGAAACCGTGGAGAAGATGCGGCTTTTCGGAGAAAAAATAGGCATCGCTTTTCAAATCCGTGACGACCTGATGGATTTTGGAGACGATGATATCGGCAAGCCTAAAGGGATTGACATCAAGGAAAAGAAAATGACCCTACCCCTCATCTATGCCCTCGACAGAGCCTCGAAGGCTGACAAGCGACGGATCATCACTAATATTAAGCGACATAATAACAATCCGGAGAAGGTAAGAGAAGTTATTGAATTCGTCCATCAAAGCAATGGTATCCAGTATGCCAAAGAGGTCATGTACGATTATCGTGCCCAGGCCTTTGATCTCCTCGACACTTTCCCTCCCTCCGAAGCCCGCGATTCGCTAAGAGATTTGGTCATGTTTGTTACCGAGCGGAAAAAGTAGGTTTCAGTTAGCAACTAAATAGTGCGGATAATGAGGGATGGTTTGAAAAAATTTAGGGAGTAACGTTGTTCTTCTGAAATGGTTTGACGGGTACCATGAGGTACCCAGAATTTGGGTTTGGACGAAGAGGTCCAAACCAGCATAAATATAGGTTTGGGTGAAGAGGTCCAAACCGGCATAGGAAGAGGTCCAAACCAGCATAAATATAGGTTTGGGTGAAGAGGTCCAAACCGGAATTGACATGAGAGGCCGTCTAAAAAGGCTTTTAGACTCCCTCTAAGGAATTTTTTATTTTGGGAGGGCTGTTTTTTCTAAAAAAATCATTGATTTTTTTAGAAAAAACAGCCCTCCCAAAGAAGAAAGTTTGGTGTGTCGAAACACGAATAGTGTTTTGAAACACCCTCCAGCATTATTACCTATTAATTACTAATTACTAATTATTAACTACCAACTTCACACTCGCTGGATCTTTGCCCCCAGTGCTCTCAAGCGCTCATCTATATGCTGGTAACCTCTGTCGATCTGGTTAATATTGTGGATGACACTGGTACCTTTGGCCGAAAGGGCGGCAATGAGTAGCGCAACACCGGCGCGGATATCCGGAGAAGTCATTTCGATACCGCGGAGGTCATTTTTACGGGCCATACCAATGACGGTAGCCCGGTGCGGATCGCATAATATGATCTGAGCGCCCATGTCGATGAGTTTATCGACAAAGAAAAGGCGGCTTTCAAACATTTTTTGGTGGATCAACACACTGCCTCTGGCCTGAGTGGCCACTACCAGTACGATACTCATTAAGTCGGGCGTAAAGCCAGGCCAGGGAGCGTCATAGATGGTTAGTATTGAACCGTCAATAAAGGTTTGGATTTCGTAAATATCTTGTGCGGGGATATGTAGGTCGTTTCCATTGGCTTCTATTTGTACGCCCAACCGTTCGAACACCCTAGGTATGATGCCCAATTCCCGGATAGGGGCGTCCTTGATGGTAATTTCTGATTGGGTCATGGCGGCCATACCGATGAAGCTGCCGATCTCGATCATGTCGGCAAGTACACGGTGTTCTGTTCCGCCGAGTTGGTCGACTCCTTCGATCTGCAGTAAGTTGGAACCGATACCTTGAATCTTTGCTCCCATCTTACTGAGCATTTTACAGAGCTGCTGTACGTAGGGTTCGCAAGCTGCGTTGAAGATGGTGGTGGTCCCTTCGGCCAGAACGGCTGCCATGACGACATTAGCTGTTCCGGTCACGGAAATCTCATCCATCAAAATTTGAGTCCCTTTTAGCCGGGGAGATTCTACGGTGTAATTATTATGAATGTTATCATATTTAAACTCTCCTCCCAACATTTGAATACCCAAAAAGTGGGTATCTAGTCGTCGTCGTCCGATCTTGTCACCACCGGGCTGTGGTAGGAAGGCTTTGCCAAACCGGGCTAGTAGAGGGCCGATGAGCATAACGGAGCCTCTGATTGTTCGGGCATTTTCTTTGAATTCATTGCTCTCGAAATAGTTGAGATCGATATCATCAGCTTGAAACTGGTAGGTATAATCGCCAATCGACTCGATTTTCACGCCAAGTCCTCTTAATAATTCGAGTAATCGCTCTACATCCCGGATGGCGGGAATATTAGAGATGGTAACTTTCTCAGGGGTAAGCAGGGTAGCGCACATGACCT
Organism: uncultured Saprospiraceae bacterium; assembly: GCA_964534315.1. GTDB lineage: Bacteria > Bacteroidota > Bacteroidia > Chitinophagales > Saprospiraceae > CAZHOV01. The sequence goes on from CAZHOV010000015.1 coordinate 14,489, forward strand.
GTAATGCTTCATTTTTGGCTCCCTGAGGAATAATCGTACCGCTAAGAGAGGTTCCCCCAATGACTTCGAAAGAATTCTGTTGCATTGAAAAGTTGGTTTGACTTTTTGTATGGTTAAATAAGTGTTAAGCGGCAAATCAAAATTGCTTGTATAATAATTTGTTCGAATGAAATTGACTGAATAATTGAATACTTGGAAATTACAGTAAAGAACTGTTTGCCTTTACTGTAATAATAAAGGCTAAGTCCTTTATTATATGAAGGAATTTTCATTTGAACCTAAAAAATTATTCTACCAATTTTTTTGCCTTACTACTTAAGTCTTATTTTTTGCGTTTATTTTTGGAGCGTGAAGACTTTCCGTTTCCACTTCGTTTACGTTTGCGGTTAGATTGAGAAAGTTTGTCGATAGATGCGTTTTCATCGAGTTCCAGATCGCCGCCGGAGAGTGTTTCCAGATCCCCTTTAATGACTTCGTCGCTAACATAGTGTTCCTTATTCCAGGTTTGGTAGGCGAGTTTCATGTACCCACCGATAACCGAGACAAATCCTTGTTTAACAGGACCGTCTTCCATAGAGAGGGCTTTACTGATAAGCCGTTGGACATTGCTTCCGTAATGTCTGAATTTGGCGGTCGATTGAGGATAGCCAATTTTTTCAGGATGTTTATCTTCACTTTCCGGAGTGGGGATTTCTCCATCAGGCGGAATCGCTTTAAGTTGATAGTTGGCTATTTTATAGACATGCTTCCACAATTTCAAATTGTATTCATCCAGGTTTCGGTTTTGCGGATGCATTTGTTGCATGAGCTCTACGATTTTATCCACAAATGCCTGGTGTTTTTCGGGGTCTTCGATTTCTTTAGCGTATTCGACTAGTTGCTGAAGGTTTCGCCCATATTCAGGCATAACTAACAATGATTTCTGAGAATTGTATTCCATTAAATTTAATTTATACGTTTATCTTAATCCTGATTGGCCAATTTGATGCAGGCAAGAAAATGGATTAGATAAGAAATGTACAGATCATTAAATACACTGTAATTTAAGTTAATGAATATTTTGAACCACCAGATTTTTACACAAGACGAGGCGTCGGCGCAGCCTCATAGCCTGAGCTATGAAGGCGAGTACGCAACGAAGTATTGGGTAAAAAGATGGCTTCAAAATGTTTAGAAATTTAGGTTACAGTGTATTAAAGGTTGAGTAGTAAATGTTATGACAAATTGCAGAGAGAGTACCTACCAAAGAAAGGCAATTCAATAATTATTTCGACCATTAAAGAGCTTAGGTGATCCTCTTAATGCCTTTGTCAGGCGCTAAAATAAGAAAAATCAAGTATAAGCAAAAGAAAAATATGCAATCCTTTGCTCCAACTTGTAAAGTAAGTACTAAAAATACAAATATATCACGTTCTTGTTAAGATGAACGCCAGGTAGCCTGAAATATTGCTTATTCCACCGTGACCGATTTCGCTAAATTCCTGGGTTGATCTACATTACATCCTCTCATTACTGCTATATGATAGGACAGTAATTGAAGCGGGATAACGGATAACAATGGGGTTAGGGGTTCGTGTGTATCTGGTATTTCAATGGTATAATCGGCCATTTCACTAATAACGGTATCTCCTTCCGTGACGATGGCGATGACCATTCCTTTCCGTGCCTTTACTTCCTGGATATTACTGACAATTTTTTCATAGGCACTCTTATTCGTTGTGATTACGATGACCGGCATATTTTCGTCGATCAGGGCGATAGGGCCGTGTTTCATTTCTGCAGCTGGATATCCTTCAGCGTGGATGTAGGAGATTTCTTTCAATTTAAGGGCGCCTTCAAGAGCAACCGGGAAGTTATAACCTCTGCCTAGATAAAGGGCGTTATTTGCATTTTTTATTTCTTCAGCGATATATTCGATCATTTTATTTTTCTCCAGCACTTTCTCAACCTTTTTGGGGATATTTTCCAGTTCTTCGAGTAGAGATAGGTAGTAATTATGATCTATGGTGCCTCGCTTTCTGCCCAGGTGGAGGGCCATTAGGGTAAGCAGGGTGATTTGCCCTGTGAATGCTTTGGTAGAAGCCACGCCAATCTCCGGACCGGCATGAATGTAAGAACCGGCATCCGTGATGCGTGCTATGGAAGAGCCCACGGCGTTGACGATCCCGTAAATCGTTGCTCCTTGCTTTTTGGAAATTTCCAGTGCTGCGAGAGTGTCTGCGGTTTCTCCTGATTGGGAAAGGGCAATGACCACATCATTTTCATTAATGATTGGATTTCGATAGCGTAATTCTGAAGCATATTCTACTTCGACCGGTATTCTTGCCAGGTCTTCGAGCAGGTATTCACCAATAAGGCCTGAGTGCCAGGAGGTTCCGCAACCGGCAATAATGAATCGGTTCGCATCAAGCAGTTTATTTTTCAGGTTTTCCACGCCACCCAATCGCACAAGTCCTTGAGCGGCATTGATACGGCCACGCATGCAATCTGCTATTGTTCTGGGTTGTTCATATATTTCTTTGAGCATGAAAAAATCATAGCCTCCCTTTTCAAGCATTTCAATTTCCATATTGAGATGTTCAATAAAAGGCGTTTGGATCTCGTTACCGATCGTTTTTATATGCAGTTCACCCTCGCGATTGACTACAGCAATCTCCTCGTCATTGAGGTAGACTACTCTTTTCGTATGTTCGATGATAGGGGTGGCGTCGGAAGCAATAAAGAACTCATCTTCGCCGATACCAATTACCAGGGGGCTGGCTTTACGGGCAGCAACTAATTTGGAGGGATTGTTTTTATCGAGTACAACGATGGCATAAGCGCCCACTACTTTAGAAAGGGCTAGCCTTACAGCTTCTTCGATCTCTATATTTTCTTGCTTTTTAATTTCTCCGATGAGGTGGGCAAGCACTTCGGTATCTGTTTCACTTTCAAATTCATGCCCTTCGCGGATGAGTGCTTCCTTTAGCAAATTATAATTTTCGATGATCCCGTTGTGAATGATAGCGATGTCTTCGCTTTGCGATAAGTGAGGGTGTGCATTGATGTTATTCGGTTTTCCGTGGGTCGCCCATCTGGTATGGCCTATTCCGATCGTTCCATCTTTAGACTTTTCCTCCGTATATTTGACTAACTCGTCTACTTTTCCTTTTTGTTTATAAACATTCAACGTACCGTTTAGGATGGCGACACCTGCGCTATCATACCCTCGATACTCTAATCGCTTGAGACCTTTGGTCAGGATGGGGTAAACTGGTTTATTTCCGATGTATGCTACAATTCCGCACATAATTGACTGATTTTAAGTTAGTTTCTTTTAGTAAAGGTCAAATTAAGTTTGATGGGATAGGTAGAATGTTTTGGACCGTAAATTTTTGAGCGAGAGGTATGTTGAGGTTTTTGAAATGGTGCAATTCTGAGTTGATTTCCAGCATCCCCGTCGATCATATCCTGAAAATGGGCAGACAAGTTCATCTTATACTGATATAGTCCCGAATCCATATCGAATTCTGGACTGCCGCCGAAAAAGTTAAAAGAGCCTCCGCTGGCAGTAAGGGCGAGGATAACATCGTCAATAAGCACCCATTCTCCTTCTTCATTGAGTTCAGATACAATTAATTGATCTCTGGGGACGGTAAAATCATTGAATTCAGGTACTACCGTCATTTCCAGTTCAGCTTTGTTAACGATAATACCTTGGTCCCTTAATTGATTGATAAAAGGAAATTGCAGCGTAAAATCAACCCCTCCCAAACTTTGGACAGATAGGATACTGTCACCTATTTCTTTATTTTCCAATGCTGTTTCTATGGCACTACCTGTATAGTCGTGTTGTATCCTTGCCGCTCTAAAATTGGTCGGTGCAGAAATGAACTGGTAAAATTCATTGATCGAATCATTGCGAGTAAAAAACAAGTACAAACCGGCTGCTTCATTTGACAGGTCGAAGTTGAGTAAAATATTATTATCCAGACCTGGCTGAAGGTAGAGGCCCTTAAAGGATTGTTGAAAGATATTATCATCAGTGTAGGCATCTTCCGGCAAATTGAGCAATTCAAAAGCCCGGTCAGGGTCCATGTCAACCTTCAGAAAATTTGTGGTATCGCTTATGTCATCTCCTGCACTAAAGGTTTTTGAGCCTATTTGGTCCAAAATATTAAACTGTACATTTTTTCCATAAGTCTGAGAAGAATCAGGTGTCTCCGCTAATTCGTAGATATTGATTGAAGCAGATAATCTGGGATCTCCAAAAAAGCGACTGCTATCATATGGGAAGATGAAAAAGGCGGAATCAAGTCTGATCTCGGAAGGTTCTGAAGCTGTGAAATCAGGATTTTTAAGTGATAGTCCCAACTCTAAATAGATGGAAGCTTCAACACGGCCAAAATCCTGATCTTGATATTTGCCAAAAGGAAAATGAGAGAATGGGCCCGATGGAGTGTAGGTAATAATAGTGTCGGGTTCTAAAATTTGGCCCGTCATAGAAAAGGTATCCGTATAGCCGATATCTGCCTGATCTTGTTCTAGTAAGTCGGCCCCAACAATAGAAGAGTCATTACAGGAAAACAGTATACCCAGACAAAAGACCAATAAAAGAATTGTATTTCCGTAAAGTTTTTTCAAAACGATCATCCGATTTTAAAAATGAATGGGTGCGTAATGATTACCTGTTCAAAACTCACCACCGAATAAAGAGTTCAAAGTAATAAAAAGGGTTGTATATCTTAAAAAAAATCCATGATGGATTTGTAAGGGAGCAAGGACCCCGTAACGATCGAAGTTTTAAGGCAATTACATGAAAACATGACCCATCTAATCCTGCGCTAAATTACCCAGGATTGAAATACTTCAAAAAAGTTACGTTGCTTTATTTTAGTTGAGAAGCTAAATGCAGTCCAAAAAAAACTTCTCAAGGTGTACATTTAGACCTTAAGAAAGAATTTAATCCTGGAAAATCCTAGCAAAAAGCATGGTTAAACCTGTCCGTTTAAAATTTAGGTTGCTTCATGTGAAGCAAAGACTCCCTTCAGAGGGTGTCTCATACCACCTTGGATGTTACGGGACACCAAATCTTCTTCATTTAGAGGCCTGTTTTTTCTATGAAAATCGAAGATTTTCATAGAAAAAACAGGCCTCTAAAAATCAAAAAACTCCAAGAGGATGGCTCATAGACTTATGAGTATGAGACAGTCTCTTGAATGCATTATTGTTCTACTTCTGGCATAATTGACTGGTAAAAGTCGAGAAAAGCCGGGAGTTGTTCTTCAATAGATTCTTTTTCGTATTCTAAGACGGGGGTTTCTTCCGTCTGAATCAATTGTTTGGTTTCTTCGTTTAGATCGGCAGAAGCGATAGCAACGCCGTCCGAGTATTTAAGAGCTCCTTTATGAAGAAGAATACCGGCACCATTTTGATAAGCAACCAGATCTTCTGCGTTTAAATTTTTGATAGAAGCTTTAGAGATGAATTTATCGGAAAACGACTTTTCTAATGTTTGAGGATATAAAGAATAGACTACCTTGGTTTTTTTGAAAAGCGGTTCATTTTTGTAAGCCGTTTTCAAATAGAGAGGGATTAAGCTGGTCATCCATCCATGGCAGTGTACAATGTCTGGTGGCCATCCGAATTTCTTAACGGTTTCTATGACACCTTTACAAAAGAAAACCATGCGATCCGGATTGTCCTCAAATGGCTCGCCGTTCTCATCTTCGAAAATAGACTTTCTTTTGAAAAAATCTTCGTTATCTAAAAAGTAAACCTGCATTCTTGCTCCCGGTAGAGAAGCTACTTTAATGATTAATGGAAAATCATCGTCATCAACGATAATATTCATACCTGACAATCTTACTACTTCGTGTAACCGGTGTCTTCTTTCATTAATCGTTCCGAAACGGGGCATTAGCACCCGGATTTCCATACCGTTTTCCTGTATATGTTGGGGTAGTTTTCTTGCGATCTCAGAAATCTCTGAAATGGCGGTATATGGCTTCATCTCCTGGGTAACAATCAATACTTTCTTCTTCTCCATAGGTGAAAAGAAATTTTAAATTAAAAAATATTTGGTGAATAGATTAAAAAACATTTATATTGCCCTTTTAATCTTTGCATGACCCTTTTTAAAGGGATTTGCAAAGATAATAAAATTATACGATTATTACCCGTTTTTCGTCACCCCAATTACGGGCTTGTCTTTTCCAGTTGTATCACGTCAACAGTTCTTTCCTTTTGTATTTCTATCTTCGCGGATCGTAAACAAGTAAAATCATTTTAATGTTATCTTTTAAAAATGTTGCTTCCCTACAGCATTATTTAGATGCTGAGCGCAGCAAAAATCGTTCTATCGGTTTTGTTCCGACGATGGGAGCGCTTCACGATGGTCACCTTTCTTTAATTCTTGCGTCTAAAAAGGAGAATGACATAACCGTAACCAGTATTTTTGTAAATCCTACTCAATTTAACGATCCGGCAGACCTGGTGAAATACCCGCGAACGGTAGAACAGGATATCGAACAACTTATCGGAGTAGGCAACGATGTGCTTTTTCTTCCGGAGGAGGAAGAAATTTATCCGAATGGCAGTGAAAAGCAGCAGCTTATAGACCTTAACGGTCTGGATAAAAAAATGGAAGGCAAATTTAGGGACGGCCATTTTGACGGAGTAGTCCAAGTGGTTTCACGATTGCTTGAGATTGTTGAACCCCACCGGTTATATATGGGGCAAAAAGATTTCCAGCAATTCACGATCATCGGCTACTATCTGGAAAAGACTAGTAGCCCGGTAAGTCTAAAAGTGGGGCCAATTGTTCGGGAATCAGACGGTTTGGCCATGAGTTCACGCAATAGGCGATTGACGCCCGGATTCCGGACCAAGGCAACAGCGCTGCATGAAAGTCTTTCAATGGCAAAAACGCTCTTAGGTAAAAAGCCGCTGGAGGTGATCAAACAAAACGCTATGGCCCATCTCAAAGAACAGAGGCTAAAGCCAGAATACTTTGAATTAATCGATGGTAAAAGCTTACAAGAAATAGACGACGAAAAAGATACCGATTTTATCGTAGCCTGCGTGGCAGCATGGGCAGGTGATGTCCGATTGATCGATAATTTAATCATAAAAGGGGAAAAAAAGCTAATTTCTTAAATTGGGAGCATAAAAATCGTTTTTTCCCTACGTAATAATTTTTTCAAGTAGTACCTTTGCGCTCCCAAAAGTTAAAATTAATTCATTCTATGTGGATTCAACGATTTAAATCAAAAATACATAATGCAACAGTCACTGAAGCTAACCTCAATTATGTGGGCAGCGTTACCATCGACGAAGCGTTGATGGAAGCGGCAAATATTATTGAAGGGGAGCGGGTGCAGATTGTCAATAATAATAACGGGGAACGGTTAGAGACTTATGTGATCAAGGGTGAACGCAATTCCGGAGTGATTTGTCTTAATGGCGCAGCAGCCAGAAAGGTAGCCGTCGGAGATATTGTTATTATCATTGCCTATGCAATGATGGATTTTGAAGAAGCTAAAACCTTTAACCCTACCGTTATTTTTCCCGACAGCGAAAATCGCGTAAATTCCTAAGCGTTGAAAAAGACGATCATTTCCATTCTTAAGTTTTTGATCTTTGTAGGTATCGGCTTTGGTATCTTATACCTGGTATATCGCAAGCAAAATAAAGCCTATCAGGCACAATGCGCCCTCGATGGCATTCCCGCCGAGGAATGCAGCCTGATTGGCAAGGTCGTTGAAGACTTCAGCCAGGCTAATTACTTTTGGATTGGAATGATCGTCTTGGCTTTTATGATCAGTAACATCAGCCGGTCTATCCGTTGGAACATGTTATTGCGCACCCTTGGCGCCACTCCGAAATTAATTAATGCCTTTTTTTCGGTAATGTTGGGTTATTTTGCCAACCTCGGCTTCCCCCGAATGGGCGAAGTGATTCGCGGAGGCGCAATGGGCAGATATGAGCATATTCCAGTCGAAAAAGTGATGGGGACCATCGTCGTTGACCGTGTGATCGATGTGATCAGCCTGGCCATCATGATCGGACTGGCTTTTGTGCTTCAATTTGAAACCTTAATCAAAGCATTGGAAGCAAGTATGGGGACGGGCGGCCAGGGAGGGACAGACCTCTTGCAGTCTCCCGTTTTATGGGGGCTTTTTATCGCCGGACTGATGGCGTTGGCGCTGGCATGGTTCTTTCGTAACATAGTGTTGAGTTGGAATATTACTAAAAAGATCATCAAGATTTTAACAGGTTTTTGGGAAGGCATCCAAACGGTTAGAGGTTTGCGAAAACCCTGGGTTTTCGTGTTTCACAGTATTGTGATCTGGGTGATGTACTACCTGATGACCTACATGTGCTTTTTTGCCTTTACCCCTACCGCTCACCTTTCCCCTCTGGCCGGATTGATGGTCTTCGTATTCGGCGCTTTCGGCATTCTGATTCCTTCACCCGGAGGTATGGGAACCTATCATTGGTTGATCATTCAGGCACTGGCAATTTATGGCGTAAGTGAGATCGAAGCATTTTCTTTTGCCAATATCTGTTTCTTTTCGATACAATTATTTTGTAATGTGTTTTTCGGAATATTAGCCTTAATTTTTCTGCCTCTTATCAACAAGGGGTATCATCCAACCGGTGTAACTCCTCAAAATGTTTAGTCGTGAAATCTTTTATTGAAAACAAGTTGCAAACTAAAGCGTCCGTTCAGCCCCATCTGGCAAGATGGCGGTTTGAAACGTATAAAACAGTATTTACTAATGGCTGTTTCGACCTGATTCATTTCGGGCATATTCAATATTTGATCGAGGCCCGGGAGCTCGGCGACAAACTGATTGTCGGTCTGAATTCCGACGCTTCTGTTCAACGATTAAAAGGCGATCATCGGCCTATCAAAGATCAACAAAGCCGAGCCCTCATTATGGCCGCTTTTGAATTTGTAGACGTTGTAATAATTTTCGATGAAGATACGCCTTACGAATTGATCAAAAGCATTCAGCCTGATATTTTGGTTAAAGGAGGCGATTGGCAGCCTGAAGCTATTGTTGGTTCGGACATTGTACTCGAAAAAGGAGGGGAGGTGCAAAGTTTGCAGTTTGTTGAGGGGTATTCCACCACGCAGCTAGAGCAGAAAATCAAAGGGCATTAATCTACAAACCGAATAACAGTTCCTTCATCACCTATAAGGTAGCCCATATCCTTCACAACTACAACAGCATTGAAATGTACCTCGGGCAGGTCTTGGACGGTTTGCCAATCCTCCCCGCCATTTTCTGTTTTCCATAAGGTGCCTTTTTCTCCTGCGATGTAGCCTTTGTCGTTGGTTACAAAGAATACGGCGTGAAAAGAGGTACCGGCATTGAATACATTATCGGCTTTTCGTAAAGCCTTCCAGGTATCTCCGCCGTCAGTGGTCTTGATAATGCTGCCGCGATCGCCAACGGCATAACCTACCAGGGCAGAAGGGAAGTGGACTGCCTTAAAAAAATCGCCGTGAATGCCATTTTCCTGCCAGGTCAAGCCACCGTCAGTAGAACGCAACACAATACCATAGCCAACCACGTGAATGGTTTGAGGATCAGCGACGTGAAGGCCTGAAAGCTCGTGCGGAAAGGTATCGCGTTGGATAATGTTGTAGTTATTTTCAAATTTCCAGATTACTCCATTATTGAAGCTGATTCCTCCCACAGCAAACCCTTCGCCCGATTGGAAGAGGTGGATATCCCTCATTACATCCCACCATTTGAGCCTCCAAAAATACCAATCATTTTCATCGCTTTCCTTCACAAATAAGTGTCCGTCTATTCCGGTAGCGTAACCTTTATTACGGCTGTCAAAATGAATTCCCATCAATTCTTTGCTGGTCAGGGTATCGGTTTGCCAGGATTTCCCCCCATCAATGGTAGATAGCAACACCCCCTGATACCAGGAAGTTCCCCCGGCAATATAACCTGTATCAGGATTGATAAAGGAAAGGTCATTCAGCCGCACGTTGGTGTCCGTGTCAATAAGCTCCCACTGTATGGTAACAGGCTCTTTGGAGCAGAAAGAGAGGGACACGCCAAGGAATATGCAGACTACTATTATGGAGGCAGGCCTGGAGATCATATCGGGTGATCACTTTTTATCATCAAGCAATATAGGTTGTACAGGAAACCCGGCTTGTCCGTCATGGAAAAAGGGAGCAGAGTGAGAAACGGGGGCCTGATAGTTTTCTATGAAGAGCTTGAAAAACTGTTGTAAAGTAGTAAGTTTGACATTGCGGGAATTGGGGAATAATTCGAAGGCGAGGTGATCTATTTTGCCTTTTTTATCAAAGAAAACCGTCAGCCAGAGTTTCAACCCTTTTAACTCCAGCTGTTCTTTAAAGGATTTTTGGAATTGCTTACTTTCGGCAAAGGATTCCATTTCCTGAAGCATATTCTTCCAGATGCTAAAAGTACTGTCGAGTTGATCTTCGCAAACGCTTAGGAGGGGTGTTTGGTAAGTGGAAAATAATTCATCCAGCTCATTCTCATAGCCGGTAAGGGAAAAGACATCCGGAATCCGGGAATTATCTTGAGCGGTTAGTGAGTGAAAGGAGGTTAGGAAGCAAAAGAAGCAAGACAGAAAAAAAAGTTTTATTTGCATGGATTTATTTTTTGGGTTAAAGATAAGATTTTACATTTGTTTAGTTCAACCCTATTGGGCAATCAGCAGGTTTTTATAACGATAACTTCATCAACTTATTTGACGAGGTATTCATAATCACAATAAATCGGATCAACATGTCTCAGGTAAAAGAATTTAATGACTACAGGTCGAAAATGAATGAGAAAATATTAGGGAGCGACAATAAGGTGCTTAAGCGGTTTTTTAATCTTGATACCAATGCTTATCAGGAAGGGGCTTTGGACGTGAAGACAAAAGAACTGTTAGGATTGGTTGCTTCGATGGTGTTGCGTTGTGACGATTGTATTCGCTACCACCTGGGTACTTGTTTTGAGTTGGGATTGACAAAGGCTGAATTATTTGAAGTTTTTTCCATTGCCAATCTGGTTGGCGGTTCAATCTGTATTCCGCATACGCGGCGTGCACTTGAGTATTGGGAAGATTTGGAAAAAGAAGCTTCAGCCTAGCGAAAGCGCATGTTCATGAAATGGGTTAGCAGGCAATGGGTATGGGGGGCGATCGTTCTTTTTGCATTTCTTGTATTTTGGCTCAAATTTGATCCTCGGATCATTTGGCCGGAAAATGTAAATTGGATGTTGCTTCGGGGAAGCGACTTTGCCAATAATTTACTGGCCTGGGAGTTTTTCCGTATTTCAGATTGGAGTTTTCCGGTCGGGAAGATCGAGCGGTATTCGTATCCCAATGAGGTCAGTATTGGACTTACCGGAGGCATTCCTCTATTAGCATTATTTGTCAAAATTTGGAGTTTTTTGCTTCCCGTCAATTTCCAATATTTTGGAAGTTGGCTTTTAATCTGTTACCTTTTACAAGGAATAATGGGGGTGAAATTATTGCGAGCTCTGGGTATCAGTGACCCTTGGTTCCAGTTATTTGGCGGGGTCCTATTTTTACTTGCTCCTCCTTTCTTGGACCGCTCACCACATCTGATGTTATGTTGTCATTGGTTGATTTTGGGAGCTTTTACTATTTATTTTCGACAGAATGATATATTGAAACCCCGAAAGAAGTTGTTGTGGCACCTGTTACTAATTGCCCTGAGTGCCTTGATTTTTCCATATTGGTTATTATTCATGCTTCCCATGGCTGCGGCTACTATAGGAAAACTTTGGGTAGACCAAAAGGTATCATTGCCAAAGGCTGTTGTATGGCTATTATTGGGGCCTCTCCTGGCTTTTGTGATCTGGTGGGTGGTTGGAAATTTTATTTATTCCCTGGAAAATACAGGAGGAGCGGGCGTCGGATATTATTCTGCTAATCTAAATACATTAATTAATGCCGGCGGCAAAGGCATTTTTCTACCGGCTCTTCCTTATGCCTTTGAAGGTCAGTATGAGGGATATGGATATCTGGGGGCTGGCGTATTAGCTATATTGATTTGCTGCCTGGTCTTTGTCAGAAGAGCGCCTCGATTCAACGGGCTCCGTCATTGGCCCCTGTTGTTGGTTGTTTTTTTGCTGACGGTATTTTCATTTAGTAATAAAATTACATTAAACCAACACTTGTTATTAGAGTACCCGATAGGTATTCCTCTTGTGGAGCAAATATTTCAATCTTTCCGATCTACAGGGCGATTTATTTGGGTATTGCATTATGGTATCCTTTTGTTTGCTCTTTATACCCTAACTCACTTAAAATTGAGTAGGGGGTTGAAAATAGCTATTTTAGCTTTGGGAGTATTACTACAGGCCGTAGATATGCAAAAAGAGCTGAAATGGGAATGGTATGAAGTAAGGCCTGACCGTTCCTTTTATAAGGAAGCCCTATGGAATAAGCTTTTTGAGGAAGCGGATAAAATAATTATGTATCCTCCATACAAACTCTCTTATCAGCAATATGGAGATCATATTGATTTTGCTCATTTGGCCTATCTCCATAAGAAGCCTATAACAGCAGGATTTTTAGCCAGAAACAATCCGGAGGAGCGTTCGGCATTCCGGAACGAGCTCCTTCTTCATTTAAGTAAGGAGGGATTGGGAGCGCAAAGCACCTCCGTTTTTATTACTCCATTAGATCAACTTAAAGTTTTTGAAGGAGCTATTAATCGTCAATCACTGCAGGTTTATAATATTGAAAATTATGGGGTGCTAGTGCCGAGTGCTCTTAACAGAACAAATGATTGGCTTCGAAGTAAGAGCTATTTGGCCGATGATTCTCTAGCTGAGCGGGAGGTCGGGCAGTTTATTGAAAAACATACAGATCACCACATCTATTTTGCCGGGAGAGGGGTGCACATACCACAATATTGCCCGGGGCTTAAACAGTATTTAACATCCGAAATACCCTCCAGAGCGGGCAATATGGGAGGTGATCTTGGTTTTTTTAATAGTCAGAAGCCTTTTTTACTCAAGATAAAAGCTGACCAATACGTTAAAATACCTCTACTAGAGCCCCTGCAATTGTTGGCTGGCTGGTCAGCTAATCGCGATGCCATTGCTCGAATAGATTATATAGCCCAGCAATTGCTTAATCCCCGTGGGAATTTGACCATCCATAAAGGTCTATTGGGATTAGTCATTGATGATGAGGGAGAAGTAATGGAAAGTGCCTTTTTTCATTATCAAGATAGTTGTAGAAATATCAAAATACCTTTGACCTGGTAGGTATTCTACTCTAATAATCTTATCTTTTTTCTTATTTTCGGACCTATTTTCAAATTAGAATGTTGAGATGTTATTATGAGTGATTATTTAGATCAATTGAATCCGGTACAACGGCAGGCGGTTACTACGATTGACGGTCCGGTGATGGTTATTGCCGGGCCAGGGTCGGGCAAAACGAGGGTATTAACCTACCGGATTGCTCACCTAATCGAGTCGGGAGTGCCTCCCTGGGAAGTTCTAGCCCTTACGTTTACCAATAAGGCAGCCAGAGAAATGCAGGAGCGAATTGCCAAGGTGGTAGGCGAGCGGGCCCGGAAAGTGTGGGCGGGGACCTTTCATTCTACTTTTGCCAAGATATTGAGAATCGAATCCGAAAAGATCGGCTATCCCAATAATTTTACCATCTACGACCGGGAGGACTCCAAAAATGTGGTAAAGGCGGTGCTGACGGAGCTTAATCTGAGCCAGGATGTCTACAATGTCAATGCTGTTTTGAACCGTATTTCATCAGCTAAGACCAATTTGATTACTCCAAAAGCATACGTAAAGAATGAGGATTTAATGTCTAAAGACCGCATTCACCGGCGGCCTCATTTTCATCAGGTATACGCCAAGTATGTAGAGCGCTGTAAGCGTTCGGGAGCTATGGATTTTGACGACCTGCTTTTTCGGTTGTTCGAGTTGTTTCAGAAGGACCCGGATGGTGCCCTGGCCAAATACCGGGAAAAGTTTCGCTATATTTTAGTTGATGAGTTTCAGGATACGAACTTCCTGCAATATGCGATTGTAAAGAAGTTGGTGCGGTATGAAGGAAGCCCGCAGAATATTTGCATTGTCGGGGATGATGCGCAGAGTATCTATGCTTTCAGGGGAGCGACGATCGAAAATATTCTGAATTTTGAGAAAGATTTCCCTCAATTGCAAGTCTTCAAACTGGAACAAAATTACCGATCAACCGATCATATTGTCAAAGCGGCCAATCAGGTCATTACCCACAATCGGAAACAAATCCCTAAAGAGATCTGGTCGGACAAAGGTACGGGGCATAAGATCAAGTTGATCAAGGCGATGGCGGATACGGAGGAGGGTAAACGGATTGCAGATACCATCATAGAACAGAAGAACCGTTTTCATCTTCAAAATAGCGATATTGCTATTTTGTACCGGACCAATGCACAGTCCCGTATTTTTGAAGAATACCTCCGTAGGTATAACCTGCCCTATCGCGTATATGGGGGACTATCCTTTTACCAGCGTAAGGAAGTCAAGGATCTGATCGCTTATCTTCGGCTAGCCGTCAACCCGAATGATGAAGAAGCCTTAAGGAGAGTGATCAATTATCCGAAGCGGGGTATTGGAAAGACATCTGTTGACAAGATTTCCAGGCATGCCGGGGAGAACGAGGTGACGATGTGGGAGGCCATTCCTCAAGTTCCCATTAGTGGACGCGGACGTAATAACCTGGATAAATTTGTTGATCTGATCAAAACCCTTCGACAATGGGCAGCCGAAAAAGACGCTTTCGAAGCGGCTAAAGAGATCGTCCAGCAGTCGGGGATAATCGAACATCTTGGGAAGGATAATTCTATTGAAGGGTTGGGGAGGATAGAAAATATTAACTCCCTTTTGGACGGTATTAAAGAATTTGTGGAGAATGATGAACTCATTGATGAGGAGTTTTCGGACGACCGATCGCTGGCGAAATACCTACAGAATATCGCGTTATTAACGGACCTTGATGAGAATAGTAAAGAAGGCGATTTTGTGACATTGATGTCGGTGCATGCTGCAAAAGGTTTGGAGTTTAAGTCGATATTTGTGGTAGGATTAGAGGAGAAGCTGTTTCCGTCTTTTATGTCAATGGATACCCCGGAGGGATTGGATGAAGAGCGGCGGTTATTTTATGTTGCGATAACCAGGGCGAAGCAGTTTTTGGCATTGAGTTATGCCAACAGCAGGTATAAATTTGGTAAGATGGTTTATAATAAACCCAGTCGGTTTCTGGAAGAAATTAATCCTCAGCACGTTGACGGGGTTGTCTCCTCCAGAGGTAGGCAGGTGTCTGCAGGAGGAAATCGTTCGGGCGTTTCCGGTTTGTTTAAGCCCCGGTCTTCGGCTAATCAGGCTGTTCCGGTAGTAAATCCGAAAGATTTCAAGCCCAATGCGCCGACAGAAATCCAGGCGGGTATGAAGGTATTACACATGAAGTTTGGTGAAGGAAAAGTATTGGCGATAGACGGAGCGAATGACGGACGGGTAGCGACTATTTTTTTTAAGGACCTGGACGACGGAACACAAAAACGTATCATGTTGAAATTTGCGAAGTTGCAAATTTTATAAGATCTTCCTGTTAAATATGCGAATATGAACAGGGAAGACCGGACAAGGTGGTTAAAAGCCAGGGCTTACGAACTGGGGTTTGAATTTGTGGGCGTTTCCAAAGCTGAATTCATGGAAGAAGAAGCCCGCCGCTTAGAGGAGTGGCTCAATAAAGGTTATCACGGCCAAATGGCCTATATGGGTAATCATTTTGAAAAGAGGGT
The DNA here is from genome assembly GCA_964534315.1 of uncultured Saprospiraceae bacterium. Lineage (GTDB taxonomy): Bacteria > Bacteroidota > Bacteroidia > Chitinophagales > Saprospiraceae > CAZHOV01. The sequence goes on from CAZHOV010000015.1 coordinate 30,306, forward strand.
TGATCCTACTAAGCTGGTCCCAGGTGCGAAAACAGTAGTCTCCTTGATGTATAATTATCATACCGAAGCTGAACAGTCCGATCCTAAAGCTCCTAAAATTTCCAAGTATGCCCACGGGAAAGATTATCATTTTGTACTTAAAAGAAAACTGAAAACCCTCCTCCAACTCATCAGGGAAAATATCGGAGAAGTTAGTGGTCGGTGCTTTGTGGATTCAGCGCCCGTTTTAGAACGCGATTGGGCCAGGCGCAGCGGTATTGGTTGGGTAGGAAAAAACACTTTATTGATTCATCCCAAGCGAGGTTCTTATTTCTTTTTAGCCGAACTGATCATCGACCTGGAGCTGGAGCCCGACGGGCCGATAAAAGATTATTGCGGTACCTGCCGAAGGTGTATTGATGCCTGCCCCACCGATGCGATTGCCGACAATGGATATTGGGTAGATGGTAGTAAATGTATTTCGTACCTGACCATTGAATTGAAAGAAGCCATACCAGAAGAGTTTAAAGGAAAAATGGACAATTGGATCTTTGGCTGCGATATTTGCCAGGAGGTATGCCCCTGGAATCGCTTTTCCAAAAGGCACGAAGAACCTGAATTCGAACCCCATCCCAAGCTCCTGGAGATGACAAAAAACGACTGGGAAGAACTCACCGAAGAAGTTTTCAGAACTGTATTTAAAGGATCGGCTGTTAAGCGCACAAAATACAAGGGATTGAAAAGGAATATTCGGTTTTTGGATAAAAATGGTTAATTTAGTCTTGATTCTTAGGTAAATAAACTCTTTACCTCGGAAAGGTGTTTACCATGTTGAAAAGTATTAAGAAATTTATCAATTGAAGTGATGCAGCAAAATCGAGAGCAAACAATAAAAGAGGTGATCAATATATTTTCAGGTCATTTAGAGAAAAATGGTTTTCGCAAGACACCAGAACGCTTTGCGATTTTAGAGGAAATTTACCGAAGAGATGATCACTTTGATGCGGAGGCTTTATATATTCATATGAAAACACAAAATTACCGGGTGAGCAGAGCGACTGTATACAACACCTTGGAGTTGTTGGTATCCTGTGACTTGGTGAAAAAACACCAGTTTGGTAAAAACCTGGCGCAATACGAAAAATCCTACGGCTTTAAACAACACGACCATCTCATATGCATTGATTGTGGTAAGGTATTTGAATTTTGCGATCCCAGGGTGCAGCAAATAAAGAATACGATGGGAGATCTGTTAAAATTTAAAGTTACTCAGCATTCTTTAAATTTATATGGTAATTGTAACGGAGCTTGTTCCAGAACTGCCGGCAAGGAGCATTCTGATTCGGAGGGTAAGCCCGCTGTTAATTAAAACCGTAAAAGACGTTCTAAAAAGCATTTATCCAAAATTAACCATCCCAATTAATACGATTAAACCGACATCCCATGACTTTCACCATTTCCGAACAAAAACCTGCTATTCAAATCCTTCATCTCGACGACATTCTGAGCGAATTTGAAAATAAAAAAGTGTTAAAGGCGGCTCAAGAACGATTGAAAAAGGGGTTTAACCTCATCGTTCTGGATATGACTGACCTTAATTATATCAATAGTGTAGGGCTTAATTTGCTAATCACCCTGAGAAGTAAAACCCACGAAGCAGGAGGAGACCTCGCCATTGTGAATCCCTCTGAACAAGTTATCAGTTTACTGGAGATTACCAAGCTCAAATCGTTCTTTAACCTGATCAAGTCAATAGACGAAGCAGTAGAGCATCTGGCTTCAGACCATGAATAATAAAGCTAATAATGTACCGGAGCTGACATCTAAGCCTTTTGATTTGACGGTTTGGGAAAAATTGGTAATTTTTAGGGAAAATTAATCATTTCTACTATTCCTATTTTGTTGCAACTTAGGGTTGTTCAAATTTTTACATCATTAAAATTACATCATGAAATACCTTGTCCGTATCTTCTTGGTGATTTTTGTTGCACAGGTGACAAATGCCCAGAATTCAAACAACCTTTCTCCATTTTTTGACCAGACCGATCAGTTTTTGAAAACTTATGTTTCTAATGATCTTGTTCAATATCAAAAATTAAAAAATGAGCAAAAATCTCTCGTTGATTTGGTGATGCTGATCGAAGAGGCCAACCTAGAGGGAGCGGACGCTCAAACGCTTCAAGCATTTTACATTAATGCATACAATATTTTGGTGATTGAGGAGGTCGTTCAGCAGTTTCCTATTAAATCTGTTCAGGATGTGGGTGGTTTTTTCGACAGTAAGAAAAAGCGGGTAGCCGGAAAAAAAATGACACTCAACCAGTTGGAAAAGAGCTATTTGCTGGATGCTTATGGCGATCCGCGATTTCACTTCGTGTTGGTTTGTGCAGCGGTAGATTGCCCCCCGATTGCCGGTTTTGCCTATCGGCCGGAATCGCTGGAACAGCAACTCGAAAAACAGACCAGGTCTATTTTAAATGATCCGGGTTTCATTAAGGTAAATGAAAGCGAAGAAACAGTTGCCATCTCTCAGATCTTTCAGTGGTATAGCGCAGACTTCGGAGGGAATAAGAAGGAAGCCTTAGCCTATATTAATGGATATAGAGAACAGCCTGTTCCTGCGTCGTACTCTATTGAATTTTATTCATATGACTGGAAACTCAACGGTATCCTGTTTGCTGCCACCGACGGTACAAGTGAATTGGCTAATAATGCCGGCAGATATGTGGTTTCAGCTGCTATTCCAAGGGGAAATACAGAAACCAAAATATTCAATAATTTATATACTCAGCGTTTTGGTAGTAACGGCGAACGAACAGATCGATCTACCTTTTTTACTACTATTTTTTCCTTTTTGTATGGGGTAAACAACCGGTTTAATGCGGGAGTGGATATCCGCTATCGGCGAGTGTTGAACGACCAGTTGCCGAGTTCTGTATTAACGGTTTTTGAGAAGCAGGAGTCTTCGGTATCCAGGGCGGGGATTACTACGATCGGCCCCAAGATCAGATGGGCCCCCGTGCGGGCCTGGCAGAATTTTTCGGTACAAAGCGCCCTATGGTTGCCTATCGGTGACGATCTTGAGGGTAATGGCGAACGCCCCTTTATTGATTGGAACGGAGCCACCTGGTGGACCCAGTTTTTCAATGATTTTTCACTGGGAAATAATTTTTCGCTCTTTACAGAGATTGATTTTATGTGGGAAGATATTGGTAACGGGAATAATGGTGCGACCAACCGCATTTCCACTCCTGCAACCGTAATCGTTAGCTATTTCCCCAATCCAAAAACAACCGTCTATGCATTGACCAACTTCTCGCCCTTCTGGCAGCGGGATTTTGACTATTTTGGCCAGGCCGGGCTGGGGGCTAAATATCAATTCACTCCTAATATTGAGTTAGAGCTGTTGTACACTGCTTTTACCAATCAATTTTTACAGGAGGTAGGAGGAGATGCAACTACATTCAATATCGGTTTGCGTTTTACCACTCGTTAATGCGGGCGAATCCAAAAGGATTAATTATTATTGCTACATGAATGAGGTGCTAAAAATGCTGTTCATCTTTTTTTTTCTGATACCTTTCTTTGCGGCTTTCAAGCTTTCAGCTCAGGAACAGGAGAACCTGCCGATCAGCGAGATTAAGTTTTCCGGGGTAAAGAAAAATAAGAAAGATTTCTTATTAAAGATCATTAGTTTAAAAGAAGGGGGGCCGCTTAGTAAAGAAGCGTTGGAAAGGGGAGTCAAGTACTTGAATCAACTTAGTGGCGTGGCGATGGGAGTGGCACGACTAGATACGGTGGACCAGCGTATTGTGGTCACTTTCGAGGTTCAGGAGGCGATCACCATTTTTCCTATCATTGGTTTTGGGGGAGTGACCAATAATTTTTGGTTTCAGTTGGGAGCCACCGAAAATAATCTTTTTGGCCGGGGCCATCAGCTATCGGGGTTTTACATGAACAACGATCGTCGGCACAGTGGGAGTTTCTTCTACCGGGCTCCTTTTATAAATGGAAGTCGCTGGGGCACTACCCTTAGTTTGGTGCGGTGGGCATCGATAGAGCCCATATTTTTTTCAGCCGAGACGGTGTATTATGATTACACCAATCACAGCGGTGGAGGTACGGTATTTTATCAATTCCAGAGCAATCATTTTCTGGAAGTTGGAGCCACTTTTTTTGAGGAAATTTTCCAGAAAAATAGCAGACACGATGATGAGGCTACGGTCGGTCCACAGCGCATTGATCATCCGAAATGGTTATTTAAGCTGGTTCATCATTTGAATGACCTCAACTATCACTTTTTCTATCAGGATGGCTGGTTTAACAGGTTTCGGTTTGAGACGGTCTACAATACATTTGATGGATCTTGGTTTCACCTTTCGTCAAACGAAACTCGCTTTTTTAAGCGTATAGGTAATTGGGGCAATCTGGCTATGCGGCTGAAGGTGGGGCTTTCTACGAATAATGACAGTCCGTTTTCTCCTTTTGTATTGGATAGTTATTTTAATATCCGGGGCGTTGGCAACCGGATTGACCGGGGCACTGCCACTTTAGTACTCAACTTGGAATATCGTCAAACCGTTTTCGAAACCAACTTGTTTGCAGGGCAGATAGTCGGGTTTTCGGATTCCGGGACCTGGCGAAAGCCCGGCGGTAGTTTTGGGGATCTGTTGGATGATAGCAATTTCCGGCATTTTGTCGGAGGGGGAATTCGGTTTATCTACAAGAAAGCCTTTGATGCCATGTTTCGTTTGGATTACGGTATTGATCTCTACGATTTTGATCAGCGGGGATTTGTATTGGGTTTTGGTCAGTATTTTTAGTTTTGAATTTTTGAGCTTACCGCTTATATAGAGTTCACAAACTTACCTTAACAATAAGTTATTTTATATATTTACAGTTGAACCGGGTTGATGGAAATAATCCGGTTTATTTATTTATAATTTAAACGATAATTATGGCAGTAGATGTTTTACTTGGCTTACAGTGGGGCGATGAGGGGAAAGGTAAAGTGGTGGATTACCTTGCTGAGCATTATGATATGGTGAGCCGTTTTCAGGGCGGGCCCAATGCTGGGCATACGCTTTATTTAGATGGAGAAAAATACGTATTGCATACTATTCCTTCTGGTATTTTTCGCGGGGGTATCCAGAATTTGATTGGGAATGGTGTAGTGATAGATCCTATTACGTTAGCCAAGGAGTTGGAGATGCTTGAAAAAGCGGGTGTTCCTTATCAAGAGCGATTACTGGTAGCTCGCAAAGCGCATCTTATATTACCTACGCATCGCTATCTCGATGCAGCTTCAGAAGTGGCTAAGGGAAAAGAAAAGATTGGTTCAACCCTTCGGGGGATAGGGCCTACGTATATGGATAAAACCGGCCGTAACGGTATCCGTGTGGGAGATATTTCACTACCTGAATTCGAGGAGGTCTATAACGCATTGAAGGAGAAGCACTTGGGATTGTTAAGGTTGTATCCCGAATTTGAATACGATTTGAAAGAAGAAGAGGCTAAGTGGTTTGATAGCCTGGAGGTTCTGCGTAAATTAAAGCACGTCAATGGAGAATATGTTGTCAATAAGGCTTTAAGATCCAATAAGCGGGTGTTAGCAGAAGGGGCCCAAGGCTCTATGTTAGACATTGATTTTGGCACCTATCCGTTCGTTACTTCTTCAAATACCATTACTGCTGGCGTATGTACAGGCCTCGGGGTATCACCTTCTTCTATCGGAGAAGTTATCGGTATCACCAAAGCGTACTGTACCAGAGTGGGTAGCGGGCCTTTTCCTACCGAGTTGGAAGATGAGATGGGGGAACTGCTTCGAAAAGAAGGAAAGGAGTTTGGGGCTACAACAGGACGGCCACGTCGGTGCGGTTGGATCGATCTGCCTCAGCTGAAGTACACGATCATGCTGAACGGCGTCACGCAATTGATCGTTACCAAGGTGGATGTTTTGAACAACTTTGATCACATTAAATGTGCTACGGCTTATTCTTACCAAGACTATACCGGTGAAGAATTACCCTATGATCTTGCCCGGGTTCAGGTAGAGCCGAAGTATGAAACCCATTCTGGGTGGCAACAGTCACTAGAGGGAGTTCCTTCTTTTAGCGATCTCCCGGAAGCAGCTCAATTATACATCCAGGCACTTGAAAATCAATTGGAAGTACCTGTGAAAATGATTTCTGTGGGTCCTGAAAGAGACCAGATATTGGTGAAGGGAAAATAGGAAAATTGGAAAAAAGGAGAATAGGAAAAAAGGAGGATAGGAGAATTGGAAAAAAGGAGGATAGGAGAATAGGAAAAAAGGAGGATAGGAGGATAGGAAAAAAGGAGGATAGGAAAATAAGAAAGTAAGGAAAAAAGGAGGATAGGAGAATTGGAAAAAAGGAGAATAGGAAAATAGGAGGATAGGAAAAAAGGAAAATAGGAGGATAGGAGAATAGGAGGATAGGAGAATTGGAAAAAAGGAAAAAAGAGACTTAGGTTTTAGGAATGGTAGAAGGGTGGCAAATTAAGAGTGAAGGTCTGCGACCCTAACAACCAGGCGGCAACGCCCTTGGAAATTTGCGTACCATGCGTTTCTGCCAGATTTCTCCTACACTACGAGACTTCGCCCCTGGAGGCAGTGACGATGTACTGGTAGTCCAGGGAGGTGTCGTCTGCCTGGATTTGTTGAAATCCGGCTTTTTCCAGTTCCTGTTCAACTTGGCTGAGGGGAACCCGTATATCTTTGGGGGGGCCGAAGGGGATGTTTTTCATTTTAAAATCAATAATGAGCAATTGAGCATTTTTCGTCATCCCTTCCTGAAGCGTTTTTAAATAATTGATACGGTCTTCGATGTAGATATAGGTATTAACCATGATAACAATGTCAGCTTCATCTTTTTTTAGGTTGGGATCATTGGGAGGGCACAGACGCGCTTCCAGTCGGCCTTGCAATTCTTCGGGTAGCCTTTGGGTCATTTTATCCATAAACTGAATAGCTGTCGTGTCGATATCGATCGCCAATACCTTTTTAGCTTCTCTAAGGAGTCGGAAAGCAAAGTAGCCGTAGCCTGCACCGATATCGGCCACTACTTTCTTTTCGAGGCTGCCCAGACGATTGATCACCATATTGGGTTTTTGCCACATTTCCCGCTCAAAATTGGTCAATAGATTATCGACGGTAGAGGTGGGAACGTTATTTTTAGATTCTTCGGAAGGGGAGATGATAAATTCATCCAATTGGTTTCGGGCAGTTTCGGGATCATTGGATTGGCAGCTTCCCAGGAAGAGGGTAAGCAATAAGAAGGAAATGAAAATAGAGGAGAAGTATTTCATCTGTTTATTTTTTCCGTAACTACAGGATATATGTAGGCAAACTTTTCAATAAAAATACAAGAAACCTTCGAAAAAAGTTTGCTTATTCGATCAAGATGCCCTAATCTGATATAAATTTGTAATTTTTTTAACATTACAGGTTGTAAATTGCTAACATTATTTTAGCAATTCTACTTCTGATCGCGCTAGTTTTTCCTGTGTAGTTATTTGCCATAATGCTAAACGAAACTATTCTGCCGGAAGCTGTTTGGGCATAGCCGGTATAGCTGATCACTCTTGAAATAGAGCCGCTCTTAGCTCTCAGGTTCCCTTTTGCAGCAGCCGTTCCTTTTAGTAAATTTTTAACAGTGCCTTCCATACCCACTCTGGGAATGGATGCGTAAAAAGAGTCGGAAATGTTGGGGTCGAGATAAGCTTTTCTCAATATTGAAGCTAATTGATAAGATGTAATGGTGTTTCTGGCAGACAACCCACTGCCGTCCTCCATATTAAATCCGGCGAGGTCTACGCCCCGGTCTTTCCAAAAATTATAAACAGCACTAGTACTTGCTTTAAAGGAACCTTCTTCCTGAGCTACTCTTCCTATAGTCTTTAGCAGGCTTTCACAATATAGATTGATACTTTTATAATTTGCTTCTTTAACGATCTCAGACAAAGGGGGGGAAGTAACCGTATAGATCTTTTTTCTAAGATTGGATAACTGTTTAAAATCCTGATCGCTCAACGGTGGCTGCGTTACTTCAATACCGCAATCTTTCAGCATTTTATCGAGGTGATAGGCTGCAAAATAGGGAGGACTCGGCAAAGCCCCTTTTATTTTAAACAAAATATTTCCTACCGGTATGGTACCTCTAATATAGCGCAGGTTGGAGTATGGAGCCCCATAGATGTAAGCGTTATCACCAGTGCCGCGCCCGGCCGAGGTCACCTCATTGACAAATTGAATATTGGGCACTTCGGGAGAAACCGTATGAACGGGTGGCGTTTGCCCGATACGCGACCGTTGCTGAAAATGGAGATAGTAGAGGTTTTCATGAATATTTAGTCCCCAAGCTCCGGAGGCGTAATAATTGCCCAGGTCGGCCCATTGCCAGGTATGTCCGTTGACATGAGAATCAAACCAGCTGGCGTCGCCTACTACATGCCCGTCTACTTTTTTGACGGCCTGTTTTAAAACGGCTTGTTGCCAGTTGTAAAGCAGATCATTTAAGGGCAAACATCCTTCGAGGCGATCTGTCCCGAGTGTCGGATCACCATAACCTTTTATGTAGATATTTCCGTGCAGTGTGCCGTCGGGATCGATATTCCCGTCGTATTCCAGTTCCGTTTTAAACCGATAGTCGGCTCCAAGTAAACCAATAGCAGTGGCGGTTGTTACCGTCTTTAATGAAGAGGCAGGTATGAGTGCTTTGTGTTCATTATGCCCGGCAATAAGTTTTCCGGTAGATACATCTAAGACGCTGACGCTCAATATGCCCGAGTTCATCGGTCCATATTCCGCAAGCGATTGGATACTGGACTGCAGGGAGGATTGGCTGTAGAGCGGAAAAGCAAACAGGAGGATAGACGTTAGAATTGGAATGAGTTTGAGCATAAAGGGTTAATTTTTAGGAACATGGTATTTTGACGCCGGAACGCCAGAACGCCGAAACGAATTTACAAATTAGGAAATTAAAAAGGAAATAGAAGAAGTTTAGGAGGATACTTTATCAGCAGGGGGTAAATAAACTTGAGCGTTAGGGCGTTATGGCGTTAAAGCGTTACCCTATACTTCCACTATTATTCTTACGCTTACAACAAAGAATCTATGATTAAGCTTAAATGGCTCTTTACCATGGCCTGGCGAGATAGCCGTAGGCAGCGGGGGCGGTTGTTATTATTTATCTCTTCCATAATATTAGGTATAGCCGCATTGGTAGCTATTCAGTCTTTTGGAGAAAATCTCGAAAACGATGTGAATGCAGAGGCCAAGAGTTTGTTGGGAGCTGACTTGTTAGTGGAAAGTCAACGGCCCTTTAGTGACTCTTTGAGTACGGTGCTGGAGAGGCTGGGAGGAGAACAGAGTCAGATGACGAGTTTTGCCTCGATGGTGTACTTCCCTAAAACCGAAAATTTCCGGTTGGTGCAAGTCCGTGCTTTTGAACCGGGATATCCTTTTTATGGATCTATTGTGACAGCGCCATTTGCTGCTCAACAGTCTTTTTTTGATGGACAACGAGCACTGGTAGAAAAAGCCTTGATGTTGCAGTTTGGAGCGGAAGCGGGGGATTCCATACAACTAGGGAATTTATTTTTTGAGATAGAGGGGCAGATCAATGCCGCGCCGGGCAGGGCGGACCTGGCGGCTTCTTTTGCACCGGTGGTGTTTTTCCCAATGAGACATCTGGAAGCTACGGGGTTGATCCAAAAAGGGAGCAGGATAGAATACCGGTGGTATTTTAAATTTGACGATAACAAGAATGTCGAAAAACTGGCTAAATCTCTAGAGCCTGTTTTTGAAGCCGCTTCTGTCCGCTATGAAACCGTGGAGTCCAGAAAAGAGCGCATGAATGAAGCTTTTGACGATCTGACCTCTTTCCTGAATCTGGTGGGCTTTTTGGCTTTGTTATTAGGATGTATTGGCGTTGCTAGTGCGGTACATGTGTATGTCAGGAGTAAACTATCGACGGTGGCCATTCTGCGCTGCCTGGGTGCGAGCGGGCGCGATGCTTTTTTGATCTATCTTTTTCAAATATTGATCATGGGATTGATCGGAGCAGCTATCGGCGTGCTTATCGGCAGTGCGGTGCAGCTATTCTTACCCCAGGTACTGGGCGATTTTCTTCCGCTTCAGAATGTCAGTACAGATGTATCCTTACAAGCAGCGCTGACCGGATTAGTAACGGGCATCATGATTGCGTTGCTGTTTGCTTTATTGCCCCTATTACAAATTCGAAAAACCTCTCCCTTGAAGACGTTAAGAGCTTCTTACGAGCCAGAAAATACCAGTCGTGATCCCTGGACATGGGTGATTGTCGGAGCTATTATTCTTTTTGTAGCAGTTTTTTCGGCATATCAAATTGGCTTTTCCTGGCAGGCGTTACTATTTACGTTAGCCGTGGTGGTTAGTTTTCTGCTGTTAGCAGGGATTGCCCGGTTATTGATCTGGGCGGTTCGGCGATTTTTTCCTACTGGGTTCAGTTATTTATTTCGGCAAGGGCTGGCCAATTTGTATCGCCCCAACAATCAAACGCTGATCCTTATCACCACTATAGGCCTGGCAACGGCGATGATCGCTCATCTATTTATTATCAGGGGGTTGTTGCTCAAGCAGGTATCCTTTACAGCCGAGGGAGAACGGCCCAATCTCGTCTTATTTGATATACAAACTTCTCAAAAGGCAGGTATTCAGCAGTTATTTAAAGAAAAGGATATTCCGCTAATGGCGCAAATACCAATTGTTAACATGCGCTTACATGCAATTGATGGCGTTACGAAGTCTGAATTTTTAAAAGATACCACTTCTAAGGTCAATGATTGGGTATACAACCGGGAGTATCGGGTGACTTACCGGGATTCCCTGCAAAACAGCGACGAATTATTGGAAGGGGCATGGTATGGAAAGTGGCAAGGAGGAGACGAAACGATCTACATTTCTCTTGCCGATCGCATTGCGGAAGAAATGAAAGCAACGGTGGGGACAAGGGTGAGTTTTAATGTGCAGGGGACGATTGTAGATACGGAGGTAGGTAGTATTCGCAAGTTGAATCCGGAGCGTATGGAGCCACTATTTTTAGTGGTTTTTCCGAGTGGAGTGTTGGAGCAGGCGCCGCAGTTTCATGCGTTTATCGGGAGAGCGGAGAATGAGGAGGTTTCTGGTACGTTTCAAAAGGTATTGGTAAAGGAATTTCCGAATGTTTCTTCCTTAGATATTTCGCAGGTGTTGGAATCCTTAGATGACTTACTGGCTAAGGTGTCTTTTGTTGTGCGTTTTATGGCTGGATTCTCCATGTTGACGGGTGTTTTGGTGTTGTTGGCCTCTTTGGTGTTGAGTAAGTTCCAGCGGATTAAAGAGAGTGTGCTATTACGAACAATTGGGGCTTCCAGAAGGCAAATTCTAACCATCAATGTATTGGAATATTTCATTTTAGGTGCGCTGGCGGTTCTTGCCGGAGTGGGTATTTCGCTCATTGGCGCCTGGATCATGGCGACCTTTGTTTTTGAGATCCCCTTTACGCCGGAGTGGGGCGGGTTGGCCCTACTTACGATGGGGATTGTTTTGTTTATCATGCTGATGGGCTTACTCAATAGTCGCAGTGTAGTGAACCGTCCGCCGTTGGAGGTATTGCGGGCGGAAGTGGGGTAGAAGGGGGGAGGTGTCGAGGTAACAGGGTATCAGGGTGTCAGGGTAACAGGGTGTCAGGGTAACAGGGTGTCAGGGTAACAGGGTGTCAGGGTGTCAGGGTGTCAAGGGGGTGAAAAGGGTATCAAGGTGTCGAGGTAACAGGGTATCAGGGTATCAGGGTGTCGAGGTAACAGGGTATCAGGGTGTCAGGGTGTCAAGGGGGTGAAAAGGGGTGTAAGGGTTTCAGGGGGTAGCGGTATAGGTGGTGATAGGAGGGGCGATGATTTCTGACCACTTAATAAGTATAACACCTTACCCTGCATGCAGCGTCACCTTCACTTTTCCATTTTCTTCCTTAATGATCAGAGTCGCTGCCTGATCAGAGACGATGATCGCTTGGTCGGCTTCGTCGTATTCGGTGGTGATGGAGCGGTCCTGAAAATAGGCGGAACGGAAAAGGATGAGCGCATCTGTTACGGAAAGCTGTTCTTTAGGTACCTCCAGAAAATAAGAGATACCGCCTTCAAAAAAGGCAACTTGATAGGTGGCCTCATCGCTAAACCGAATCATTTTTCCTTCAATGGCTCCTTCCGGTAGTGCATCTGACTCAGTAGTCTCTTCAACAATCGATACGTTTGGTGCATATTGCTGATACAGCCACTCCAACGGTGGCGCTGGCTCTTTTTTATACTTTGGAGAAAAGGGAAATAGATAGGGGGCAAAGAGATATCCTTCTTTTCCATCCGCGGTTTTTCCTTTCAGCCATTGGCCTTTAATTTGGTAAGGACCGTAAGCTGATTCTTGTAATACCTGGCCTTCCGGTTGACTTGTTGTTATGAAGGGGGTTCCGTATGTCAGAGTGGCAAGGCGCTCAGCGTCTTTTGCCGCCGCTTTTCTCAATTGTAAGCCTGTGCGGGCATGGATGAAGAGGGTGTCTATTGTTGTTGCTTCTTCCTGCTCCTCGATGGTATTAGATTCGTTCTTTTCAGAGGGGGTGTTCGACTCACAAGCAAATAGAGCAATGCAAAATAGGGAAAGGAGTAGGAACCGATACATGGCTTTGAGTTTTAGCTCAAAAATGAGAAATAATTCGAGAATGCTCCCTGCCAGTAAGATGAATTCTATGTTAATTTCTATTGGTTAAGCAATTCCCGCTTCTCTTCTGCTTCCAGATTACCGATAACCAGAGTGATTATTAATTGTTCTCCCGCTTCTTTCAATTCCAGAAAGGCCACTTCATCACTCACCACGATAGAGTTCTGCCCTTTATCATATTGGGTGGTGATTTTACTGTTGGAAAAAAGAGCAGATCGAAAAATAACCAATGCCTCCAGTAAAGACAGTTTATTGATAGGGACTTGCAGCGCTTCCGAGAACCCTTCTTCGTAATTGGCGTATTGGTAAGTGACGCCATTATCATAATTGATGGTACTACCTTCCGTTGCCTTTTTGGGGAGTTTTGCCAAATCAGCAGTTTGCGAACTGACAGATGCGCCAGAGAAATAGTTTTTGGCAAACCAGTTGAAGAAGGAGCCGTCCTTTTCAATGTCAAACGAGGGCTTAAAGGGGAATAGGTATGGTTCTAGGGCATATCCTTCTTGTTGATCTTCGGTGCGGACTTTGATCCACTTTCCTTGTAACCGATAAGAACCATAGGTTTCCGAGACCAAGGGTTTCCCAACAGCGGAATCTAATACGGTCAACTGGTCGCCATATGAAATAATTTCTAACTCGGCACTTTTCTGATCAGGAGCGCTTTTTAGGACCAACCCTTTACCGGCATGAGAATAAAGAACGCTATCATTAGATGCCTGATTTGCTTGTTTCTCATTATTGGTACAGGCCCCGAACAAGAAGATGCTTAAAAGAAGTATCGTAAATGATTTTGTCATTAGGTTAAATTTTTTCGAGGAGCAAATTTACAGTATAATTCCTTGTTATTTTAACTCGACTCGATGATTGTTATAAAAAAGCGTATTGGTGATCGTGTCCACTTTATAAATATCGATACCAGCTTCTCGGACTAATAGATCGTCGGCATGTAATAAGGCTTTGGAATTTGCTTTTCCTTTGGTAATGATAGAAATGATATTTTGTGCATTGGTCGCCTTAAACGTTCCTTCAACCAGCGACCAGTCTCTGTAAATGGTTTCGGCAAATTCCGGAAAGATGACCGTTGTATACCATTTTTCCAGATTAGGGTCATACTCTTCTACAATCAATCGAAACCAAAGGTTTAAGGCGTCCGGTTCTCCGTTGTACATCCATAAGCTCAAGTGATAGGCTTTTTCTTTTTCAAAGGTACCCGGTCCGAATTGGGCAAGTAAGTTTCGCCCCTTCTTTACTGAAGCAAAGGCTCCTTTTCCCCGAAATGTGGTATCTGAAGAACGGTTTTCATAATCATCATAAAACAAAAAAGAAGTATCGGATACTAAAAAGTCCTTTTGAGGGAAAAGGGATGCCTCTGCTTCCCGAAATTGAGCAACCACCTTGGATGCACTGCTTTTAAATAAATCTTCTGTTGTGATGGAATAGAGTTCAATACTCCTATTTTTAAAAATAAACGTCCCCTTTTCAAGTAAGGCCTTTTCGTTGTCGGTGGTCGGTAAAGGTGCCTTGACCACCAAAAAAGGTTTATCCGAAGGTAGGTCCTGCTTGATCGCTTTGGGATAGAAGTCAGGAGAAATGAGTTGAACGATGTTTTTGCTTTCCCAAACGGAAGTCCGGGTAAGACTGGCGTTGACAAGCGGAAGGCCGGTATGATAAGACATGACAATTGAAGTACGCATCGCTTCGTTGGGTCTTGGTCGGGCATAACTTTCAGAACCATAATAATAAAAAGGAATGCTGATAATAGCTTGATACGCTTCAGTATTTATGCTTTCTATTGCATCTTGAAGTGGTGAAGGAAGTTGCTCTTTAACAAACAAGTTTGGTGACTGTGTGATAGCTCTGGATATATGGAAATGATGTGGAAGTGCTTCCAGGATGTTAAGAAGAGCAACTAGTGTAACCATCCCTATTCCCAAAAATCGTTTTTGATCCTTAAAATGGAAATACCGCTGTTGGGTTAGGGTAGATGACCAAACCAATAAGGCAAAGTAAAGCGGCCAGCTAAATCGTCCGGTGGCTCTAAATTGTTTTAGAATAGGAAAGTACTCCAGTAATTCCGGAAATTGCTTGAATGGTATTCCCATCGCAAACAAGAAAAGTAGTACTCCGGCAAGTAACCCATGATTTAATTGGCGATTTGGGAAAAAAGTGCGTTGGAAGGCGGGGAATTTTCTTTTGGAAAGGGCTATGAAAAAAGATATCAGAGCAATCAGCAACATCGTGACCGTTGCCATACCGACATAACTCCAGGCTTCCCACTCCAGTTTGATAGCATTTCCGGTCAGTTGATCCAATACTGTTCTAAGTGGTCCGTGGTGGGGAATCAGTAAATCGTCAGGTTCGGCGTTGTACAAAAAGAAGCCGGACGGATTGTCGGTCCGGCCGCTGTGGGTATCCGTTAATTTGGTGTAGGAAAAGAACAGCAACAGCGGAAGTAGGAGGGAGCCCAGCAGGGGCCATTTTGGCAAAGGTAGCGCTTCCTTTTTTCCAAAAAAGAGGAACGATAAAAAAAGCAACAGCAAAAAAGCAATAACAATCACTCCCAAATACGCATGAATAAAAAGCCAAAAAAGGTTATTGATAAAGAGCAATGCTATCCAGGCATACGAAATAGGCTTTTTGGTGATTTTTAAGAAGAGCAACCACGAAAGCGGGAGGGCCAGGCTGTAAGAAAGGGCAAAATGGTCCTCCAGGCGGAATAGTTGCGGCGCTAAAAGGGTAATGCCCAGGCTGAAAACTACAGCGAGCCATGGTATGATCTCAAATTCCCGAAGCAAGAAGTAGCAAGCGATGAAGGTGAGGAAGATAGCAAAGATCATCTTCCAGTTGAGCAACCCGATACTGTAATTATGAATCCAGGGAAAAATTGCTCCTGTGGTTTTGAGCAGGTTGGCTAGAACCGGGTGGCAATCCGTATACAGATAATGTTCCCCGTAAGGATAGTTCATCCCTTCAAAATTTACAAAGGAAGTATCGTGCTTGATGTGATAAGCATAGGTAAAATAGTTTTTTATACCATCGCCGGCATCGCTAAAGAAGTATTGGTTAGGTTGAAAGATAATCTGGTGATAGAATGAGAAGGTGAATCCAGCTGCCAGGAAAAACAGTGAAAATATGGGTAGTAGTTTTCTCATGTAATGATGAAGTCGGTATCTTCCATTTGCTGCTGTTCTTCAGGCGAAAGCTCGAGTTCTTTTATGGCCTTTTCTTTGGTGGGAAACTGGATCGCCATGGCGAAGATAATGGCTAATCCGAAGCCTAGATAGAATAAATTGGCGGTGAGCAAGTAGCCGACGATACACAGAATAGCAGGGGCTTCGAGTAGTGCAAATTTGAGAATAAGAGCAGATCGGTATTGTTGCAGTTTCTGATTGAGTTCGTTCAGTGATTTGATGGATTTAATTTTTGATCTGCTTAGAATGGAGCTGGCCAATACGCCTGCTACAGCAATGATTGGGATGATAAGTTGAAGCGTACTGCTCAGGTCTTGATCGGTTTCCGGATTTTGCCCCCGGTCAATCAGGAAAAACGTAACGCCACAGAAAAGTAGCAGGCCAAAGACCAGGGCGATGTGGATGATAGTAATCGACCTGAAATATTCTTTGATCGTTTGCGATTTGGTGGTCGTGTTGGTAGCCATTTTTAGTAGGGAATATAGGAAAATTATTTGGGGGCTAGTATATTTCTTAACATTTCCAGGTTTTTTTCCTTATCAAAAATAGCCTCTATTTCCAGTATAAATCCTTGGATAGGAAAACATTCAATTGTTCCTTTGTTCGCCTTAAGAATTAATTCATACGCTCCTGTTTTATTTAAGCGGTATTGTTCGACCATTTCTATTTGCGGGTCAATTATCCAGTATTCTAATATTTGGTGCGCTTCGTAATCGTCAAATTTAATTCCTCGGTCATTGGTTTTTGTTTTTTTGGAAAGGACCTCAACTACTAAATCGGGAGCGGGGAATAGACTTTGCTCTTTTTTAAAGTCTTTGGCTTTTTCTTGGTTGAAAAAACAAATGTCTGGTTCGTAATCGTTGCGAGTGAGATTGATCATGATTTTATCATAGCCCACAAAACCGAGGTTGTGTGTTAAGACATAACAGTCAATTAACTTGAAAAGACCGCTCGCAACATCGTGATGTTCTTTTTTTACCGGAGAATGAATAATTATTTCACCATTAATGAATTCCGCTTTTTCAAATTCTGAAATCTCATTATAAAACTGCTCTCTACGTTGGCGTTCGTTTTCCAGGACATTACTTACCTTATTGACAATAATTAGCGCATTGGGAAGCGAGAGCAGTTTGGCTATTAATTGTTGATCTTGTTGGTGCGACATAAAACGAAATTATTCTTTATAAAGATAAACAATAATTTTTCAATATCATTCCCCATTTTCTAATCATTAAAACAAAAAAGCCATATCCTAGTATTAACGTTTATATTTACAATATTTATCAATTTTTTTAACAATATGAATTACTTTTATGATCTTTATTAAGTTTTTTGTAACGAACTTTTAGGTAATTAACCGAACCAGCGTTAGTTTTGCTTGTTCATGTGATAGTTTTACCATGAACAGTTGATGAATAACCCTATATTTTAATTCAAATAATCCTTAAAAGAAATGAGTTTAAACACTGTTAGACAACCAGAACAACAATCTTTAGACACAAATAATCCGGTTCCTGTAACGATCGCTTATGGTGATGGTATCGGAAGAGAAATCATGGAGGCTACCCTTGCTATTTTGGATGCTGCAGGTGCTAATCTAAAGTATGAGGAGATCAAGATCGGTCAGGAATTATATTTGGAGGGACACACCTCTGGGATCAGTCCAGAATCCTGGGAAACGTTACGCCGCAACAAGGCTTTTCTAAAAAGCCCAATTACTACTCCCCAGGGCGGTGGCTATAAAAGCTTAAATGTAACGATCCGAAAATCACTTGGGCTCTACGCGAATGTTCGACCTTGTCAGGCATATACGCCTTATGTAGAGAGTCATTTTCCGGATATGGATCTGGTTATCGTACGGGAGAACGAAGAAGATCTGTATGCTGGTATTGAGCACCAGCAAACTCCCGAGGTTGTGCAGTGCCTCAAACTAGTTTCCCGGCCAGGATGCGAAAAGGTTATTCGTTATGCGTTTGAGTACGCCCGTACACATGAGCGCAAGAAAGTGACCTGCATGACGAAGGACAATATTATGAAGCATACGGATGGGTTATTTCACGAAGTTTTTGATGAAGTGGCTAAGGAATATCCGGAAATCGAATCGGACCACAACATCATCGATATAGGATCGGCCTGGTTGGCTACGCGCCCGGAGCATTACGATGTGGTGGTAACGCTTAATCTATATGGAGATATTGTTTCAGATATTACCGCTCAGGTTGCCGGGTCGGTAGGGCTGGGCGGTTCTGCCAATATCGGAGATACGGTTTCTATGTTTGAAGCGATCCACGGTTCTGCTCCTGATATTGCCGGAAAAGATATTGCCAACCCTTCTGGGCTTGTTCATGCGGCCTGTATGATGCTGGCACACGTTGGTCAGCCAGAAGTAGGAGAGAAGATCCTCAATGCTTTGCTTCGAACACTAGAAGACGGGGTGCATACCGGTGATCTATACAATGAAGCTTACACGAAGCAAAAAGTGGGTACCAAAGCGTTTGCACAGGCTGTAATTGAGCGATTGGGCCAAAAGCCTGAGCGCCTGCACGAAGCTCACTTGGGTAAATCAACGGATCCGATTAAAATTGAACTTCCTGAAGCACCTCGTACCGAAAAGACTTTAGTTGGAGTAGATGTCTTTATTGACTGGGTGGGTGAAACCAGAAATCCTGATGATTTGGGGCATGCACTAGAAGCACTGGCCGGCGATCACCTCAAACTGAAAATGATCACTAACCGGGGCGTAAAAGTATATCCTGGCGGTATGCCGGAGACCTTCTGTACAGATCACTGGCGCTGCCGATTCATATCCAAACATTCCGGAAATGGAAAGAACTGTACTAGTTCGATTCCTCATTCGGAAGTGGTCCAATTGCTTCAGCGATTGTCGGAAGACGGATTGAATTTTATCAAAATAGAGAACCTGTATGAGATCGGTGGTGTTCGCGGATACTCTTTAGGGCAGGGAGAATAAGCTTTCTTTAACGCAAAACAAGCACGTTATGATTTCTTTATTCGGTAAGTCAACCAATAAGTTATTCCTGATCTGCCCCAATGATTATTTGGAGCACAAGATCAGCAAAGAGTTTGGAGGTCGTCATTATTTCCTGACGGCCCTCGGAGCTATTTTTAGTATTGAGGACGAGGCCTATGCAGGCCGCCTTTGTAGTGTGATCAAGAGTGGAAATATTAAAGAGATTGTGGTTATCAATGACTATAAAAGCGACTTTTTTAAATCGGTGATCGCCGTAAGAGGGGAGTATTTCACCAAGGCGGAGAAGGTACTGGGTAGCTTGCTGGAAGAAAATTGGAGTTCCATCAGTCAGGAGAAGGGATTGGCCCGGAAAGCCAGGTTATTGGCCACCCTCAACCTCGAGCGGCAGCTTCAACAATTGAAGGATGCGCCTTATTTGGGCGAACGCATTGCAAATAACGAACTGAAGCTTCGAGGGATGATCTATGAACGTGGGGTTAGTAAGTTTGAGGAAGTGGTGTTGATTCCAGCGGAAGTTTCCAGGTAACCGGGTCACGAGGTCACGAGGTATCCAGGTAACAAGGTATCCAGGTAACAAGGTATCCAGGTAACGAGGTATCCAGGTAACAAGGTATCCAGGTAACGAGGTATCCAGGTAACGAGGTATCCAGGTAACAAGGTGTCAGGGTATCGAGGTTAAAGGGGGGAAAGGGGAGAGAGGTGCAAGGGTATCGAGGTTAAAGGGTGCAAAGGGGGGAAAGGAGGTACAAAGGTTCAAAGGTATAAGGGGGGAAAGGAGGTACAAGGGTAGAGAGGTAGAAAGGTTATTAAGGTAATTGGGTTTTATTTTCGACGGTTATTTGGGAGCCTTCGGCGAGCATGACCGAATTGGGGTTTGCATGGTTGAGCCATTGAAAAGCATCGCCATAAACTAGTCCAAAATCTATATCTAGTGTATAAGTGGATACCGGGTAGCAGAGCCATCGCGGATGGGTAACTTCGTATTCAAATGTCTTTGCTGGAGCTACTTTGGTATAGCCAAAATAATGTTCGGTAATAAATTCCTCCTCACTCTTCTTGGGGATGGGTTGAGCAGGTGTTTTACCAATAACTTTTAAGGATTGTTTGTTTTTTCCGTGCCACCAATTATAGGATACTGTTATTGTATTCTGGTCGAATGACCATTGGTGGCCCATTTTTTGGGTTTCGTAATGCTCTTTGTATAACGTATTGGCAATAAGCGTAATAGCATGCCGGGGGACGATTTCTTTGATGAATACGACTCCTCTCCGCCAATCACCATCTACTTTTCTACGTACATAAAACCGCAAATTTACTTCTTCAAAGTTGGTGTGAAAGGGTATTTTGATACCGATCACTTTGGTATTCACAAACATAAACCCTACTAAACTAACATAGTGTTTACCTTTCCAGGGATCCAACTCCACCCCGCTCGGTAAAAAAGGCTGGAGAATTTTCGGATCTACTTCGTAGTTGGCTAAGGCCAGTTTTCGCCATTCGGCGGTAAGGAAACTCATATGGTCGGTGTTTTAGAGGTAGTTATGAGGAACTGTTGAACTGTTGAACTGTTGAACTGTTGAATTGTTGGTTTTTTCTATTTTATTTTCTTTTAATTTCATTTTTAATTCTTAACTCTAATATCTACCTTTTCTGTAAAGCTTTGGACATCAATCTTTATGATTTCTCATTACTTACTTGTCGAACCCCTTATCAACCCACTGTTTTAACCGCCTCCTTCCTTATGTTTTCAATCTTTTCCCCGAATAGCCAGGCGAACGTTTACGCTTGGGGATCATTGGGTTTGCCCCACCATTAAAATAGTGGGTTGATAATTGTGTTCTTGCCAGGTAGTTTTCATTTTGGACCAAGCTTTAGCT
>CAZHOV010000016.1:0-50696 GCA_964534315.1 uncultured Saprospiraceae bacterium
GGTGCAGGGGTGTAGAGGTGTAGGGAGGTACAGAGGTGTAGGGAGGTACAGAGGTGTAGGGAGGTACAGGGGTACAGGGGTGCAGAGATGCAGGGGAATAGGGATTTGTCTTCCACAAGCAGATTAAAAGAGGTAATTTCAATGGTTCCTTGAGAGGCCGTTCAAATTTATTAGCCCTAATAAGGTCAGTTAAGTGATAATCAATTGATTATATGCTATTTGAGATAGTTTAATGAACTATCAATGCTGGCTGGTACGTCTTCGTACGTAACAAATGTCACTGCTGGTTGGTATGTCTTCGTATTCAACAAATGTCACTGCTGGTTGGTACGTCCGCGTACCAACCAACATTCCGGGTGCCTCCAGGCACCCAATAAAATAACCCGGCACCATAAAGCACCCAAAAAACAAGGTATTTTACGTATTTTGCATTTCCGACAATAAAAAAATACCATACATGAAATTTCTAGCCCCCGTGCTATTCATAATACTAGGATACTCATTAGGTGCCCAGGAAATTACCACCCCCGACTCCACTAGTAACACCTATGCTGTAGTGGTCGGTATCTCCGAACACCAAAACGAAGATATCCCCGACCTAAAATTTGCCGATAAAGACGCAGAGGCCTTTGCCAATTACTTGCGATCGCCGGCAGGAGGGAATCTTTCGGAAGATAACATCCGACTACTCACCAATGAAAAAGCCACTTTTGCGGCGGTAGCAGCTGAGCTGGACTGGCTGGTAGAAGTATGCCAGGAAGATGATCAAGCCATTTTCTATTTTTCCGGACACGGAGACGTGGAAGCCAAAACCGAAAGGCAACCCGGTTTTTTATTGACTTACGATTCACCTTCCAAGGTCTATATCAGCGGCTCCTATCCTCTATTCTATTTGCAGCTGATTATCGAAACTTTATCGACCGATAAAAATGTACAAACCCTGGTCATCACCGATGCCTGCCGGGCCGGAAAACTGGCCGGCAGCGAGATCGGCGGCACCCAGGCCACCGCAGCCAACCTCGCCAAGCAATACGCCAATGAGATCAAGATACTCTCCTGCCAACCCGATGAGTTCTCCCTGGAAGGCGAACAATGGGGTGGCGGAAGAGGCGCTTTCTCTTATCACCTGATTGAGGGGTTGATCGGCCTGGCCGATAAGAATGGAGACGCCAAGGTGAATTTATTGGACAGTAAAGATGGACAGCCTTCTGCTGATGAACTGTACCGGCAGCTCATTCAATTGGAAGAACTTCAATCCCTAAAAAGCTCCATGACCCGGAAATTTTCTGTTGCCCTGCAAGATGATGCGCAGCAGGCCATTAATTCCTATATGCTGGCCAATCCGACGGAGCTGAAAAAAAGATGGAAGGCAGATTCTACTTACTCGCAATATCCACGCTACCTGGGCAGGGCGGCCGAACTGCTGGGCGAAAAGCACTACATGTATGATTTCATGATCGCCAAACAACTATATTTTGAGGGCTTGAATTTGCGCTTAAAAGCGGATGCGGGGAATAAGTTGGGAAGTTATGAGGAAGCCATTGAAAAACAGCAGGCAGCTTTAGCATTAGAAAACCGGGCTGCTTTTTTATATAATGAATTGGGGGTAATCTATACCAGATTAATCAATAATAAAAAGGCAGTTGAAAATTATGGAAAGGCAATTGAATTAGCCCCGGAATGGGGATTGCCTTATATCAACTATTGTTTGGAACTTTTCTATTCCGGTGATAAGGAAAAGGCCATTGATTATGGAGAAAAAGCGCTTTCTCTACTACCTGACTATCCGCAACTGATGAATTTACTGGGCTGGATCTACTGGGACCGTTCTGACGAGTCTAATCTTCGAGACCGATTTCAAAGATCAGGTATTGAACTGAAAGATGATTTCATTTACGCACCCGACAATGTGTTGACCTCTACCGAAAAGAAATTACGATACCAAAAGGTCATTGAATTACTGGAACAAGCCGTAGCAGCAGACCCGGAGTTTGTTTCCGGACATCTTAATTTGGGAATGAGTTATTTGCATACCCAACAGCATAAAAAGGCTATTGACCAAATCAAAAAGGCCCTTCAGTTAGATTCCACCACCCACACCATCTATACCCGATTGGGAGATGCCTATAGCTCCACCGGACAATACGCTGCATCTGTACAAGCATATACCAAAGCGATCGCCTTGGTGGATAGCACCCAATTCTGGACAAAGTCAAACTGGTATCTTAACATGGGAATTACTTACGGTGAATGGGGAAAACCAAAAGAAGCTTTGGCAACCTTCTTAAAAGCCATTGAACTAGCTCCCAATAATGAATACGCTAACGCAAGAGCCGCAGATATATATTATAATATTGGACAATTGGACAAGGCGGAGAGGTATTATATAAGATCAATTTCTTTTCGTGACTACCCACAATTATTCCAAGCAACCGGCTGGTTTTATGAGCAGCTCAATCGGTTTGAGGAAGCAGAATGGATGTATTTGAAGGCCATCAAAGTATTCCCTAATTTTGTGATCGCGAATAATAATCTAACCGGACTTTATTTTAAAACAAGGCAGCTTGAGAAGGCAATGAAACACGCCCAAAACCTCATTGAACTCAATCCGGACTATTCCTCCTACATAAATGCGGGGAAAGCAGCCTACCTTACTAAGCAACCTGACCGGGCCAAAGAATATTTTCAACAAGCGATTGATTTGGCCCCGGCGGATCCATCCACTCTACTAGAGATCGGTTATTTCTTTTTTCTCCATAGTGAATACCAAAAAGCAGAAGAATACCTGAAAAAAGCACTCGAAATCGACCCCCAATCTGGGCAGGTTCACGACATTCTTGCTAATAATCGTTTCATGAATGGTCATTTTACGGAAGCAATTGCCTGGTTAGACAAAGGATTGGCGCTAAACCCCACCCCCATTGGAAAGGCTAATTTATTCCTGACGAAAGACTTTATTATCTACTTAGCCAAAAGGCATAAGGGGGAAGTTATCCACACTCTACAAGCTGAAAAAGAACATCCACCTTTCCGGGGGGTAAGCACACTATTCGAAAAACTAAGGGATGAAGACTGGACTACTGCCGGTATGGTTCTTCATGAGTTATTGAAATCATTCCCAGACCTCCCTGGTGGCAATTACATCCAATGTCGGCTAAAAATAAAAGGAGGAGAATTGGAAGAAGCATTACCTGCCTTAGAGAAAGCGGTCAAGAGTATTCCTTTTGATTTTATTCAAAAGGATCCGGAATTAGCCCCCCTCCGCCAAGTCCGGGGATACCAACAAATAATGCGGGAATATTTCCCCGAAAAATTTGATGACCTGGAAACCTTCCATTTTTCTGAAAAGAAACCCATTTATTACCCTGAAAACTGTGTAAGCCTTGCCAAATACTACGAAAGACAAAATGAAAAGGACAGAGCCATGTTCCTGTACGAAAAGGCCACTGAATTACACACCGATAGTCTTTCGGCTACCGAGCAATTGGCCATTGCAGAAGCCTACCTGAAACTGGGTGATTATGAAAAAGCCAAGGAAGTCTGCCCTGAAGAAGTGGAGGTTGAAGAGACTGAAAAGCTTCTGCCTATTGGAAAACTACTTTATTTACTAGACCGGCCTGAGCAGGCAGAAGTCTATTTTCAAAAAGCAATAAAGGTTTCCACAAATAAGCAACTTGCTCAAAAAATCGGTTGGCACTACCAAACCCATGGTGAAAAAGAGTTGGCTATAAAATATTTAAGAAAAGCACTTGAAATTTATCCTGAATTTCACGGTCCTTTTTGGGATTTAGGCTGGCTATATTTTTCTTTGGGAGAATATGAAAAGGCAGCTATGGTAATGGATGAGGGAATAGAAAAATATCCAAATGAATTTGACTTAAAAGGAATAAAAGAAATGATCCTCTGCCTTTCCAATCCATTTGCTCAGGCCGGAAAGGCTTTTGAAAAACTTGAAGTGCAGCGCCCCGGCATTAAGATAATCGACACTTATTTGGATTTGGTTAGGGAAAATAAGTACAAAGAAGCATCCGATTTACGAGAGGAAATAAATGAGTCTTTTTCGGAGTGGTGGATAAAGAGGATGTTACGGGTAACTGATGTTTGGATGTTTACAAACAAAGGAGCATATGAAGATGCCACAGCGGTGCAAGGGTGCAACGATGCAACGGTGTAGGAGGGGGGCAAAGGTTTAAGGGAATAGGGATTTGACTTCTACAACCAGATCAAAGGGGGATAGCTCAATGGTTCCCTCAAGGGAAATGATATTGTTTTTTGTATACCATCCCTTTCTGGGTTGTTGGTACAAGATCACTTCTTTTTCCTCCAAATTCACTATGGCATAGAAAGGAATATTACTCTTGGCATATAAGGTTGATTTTACTTCCTTATCTTTATCAAGGGTGGAATCAGCAACCTCAAACACCCAAAATGTATCGTCTGAAGTCGGATGACTATCAGCATAGAAATTATCTTTTCTTTTAACGATGGAAAGGTCTGGTTCCGGTTCAGATAAATCACCTAGAATAATGGGATTTTGACTTCTCACCATTATGTTGGAGGGCAATAAACGCTTAAGTAGTTCGCTGATTTTTTCGACGCAAGCTGCATGTTCGGAACCTATTGGACTCATTTTTATCAATTGACCATTTAATAATTCTACCTTGTCATGAGGTTGAAGAATTCCTGTTTTTATCATCTTGTGATATTCTGCAACAGTTATTAATCGTTGTTCTAAGCGAACCGGCATAAAGTTTTTTTACTAAATTTAACAAAAAATTACTCAAATAATTCCCTTTCTTCTTCCAAATCATTTTTTTACGTGATCTAATGCTGGTTGGTAGTTAGTACGTCTTCGTACGTTTCAAATGCTATGCTGGTTGGTACGTCCACGTACCAACCAACATTCCGGGTGCCTCCAGGCACCCAATAAATAACCAGGCACGAAAATGCACCAAAAACAAGGATTTCCCTTATCTTTAGAAACAACCAAAAATACGCTATATGCAATACACCCCCATTTTCATCCTCTTATTTTGTTGTTCGGCTGCCTTCGGACAGCAAGACTATTCTGCTAACCTTACACAACAAATAACCAAAGATCTCCCCTATTTATCCAATCTATACCAACATTACCACAGCCATCCCGAACTCTCTTTTCAGGAAGAAAAGACCTCAAAAACAATGGCTGAAGAACTAAGAACAATTGGATTTGAAGTGACCGAAAACATAGGTGGTTTTGGAGTGGTTGGCGTTTATAAAAATGGCGAAGGCCCCACTATTCTGGTGAGAGCGGACATGGATGCATTACCCATTAAAGAAGAAACCGGACTTCCTTTTGCCAGTAGCGTAGAAACTACAAAGGAAGACGGCTCAACCATACCCGTGATGCACGCCTGCGGACACGACATCCACATGACCGTATGGGCAGGCACTGCACGCCTATTAATCAACAATACAGATCAATGGAGGGGCACACTCGTTTTCTTAGGGCAACCGGCAGAAGAACGGGCCGGCGGAGCGAAAGCCATGCTGGCTGACGGGCTTTATGAACGATTTCCTGTTCCGGATTATGCGCTGGCCATACATGTTAGCTCTTCTTTAAAAGCAGGAACCGTAGGCTATACTCCTAAGTATGCTATGGCTAATGTCGACATGGTGGATATTACCGTTTTTGGAAAAGGTGGGCATGGGGCTTACCCACATACCACCAAAGATCCGGTTGTCTTGGCTGCAAGAATTATCAATGCCCTGCAAACGATCGTCAGCCGGGAAATCTCTCCTTTGGAACCAGCAGTGGTTAGCGTCGGTTCAATCCACGGAGGTACAAAGGGTAACGTTATCCCAAATGAAGTAATGCTTGAACTTACCCTCCGTTCCTATTCAGATGAGGTGCGCAATGCATTAATTGAAAAGATCGAACGCATTTGCAAAGGGGTGGCTTTTTCTGCTGGTCTTTCGGAGGAATTATTTCCCAAGGTATTCGTCCGGGATGAGCATGCCCCTTCCTTATTCAATGATGAGCAATTAGCTGACAAGCTAGGTAAAGTATTTATACGGTGTTTGGGGAAAGAAAATGTAGAAGTATTGCCTCCCACCATGGTCGGCGAAGATTTCGGTCAATTTGGGCGTACCAATGAAAAAGTGCCTATCTTTCTTTTTTGGTTAGGATCTGTTCATGAGGATCGATTTGAAGCAGCCCAAAATGGAGAATTGGAGCTTCCTTCTTTACATTCTTCGACTTATTATCCTGATTATGAAAACACCATTAAAACGGGCGTGTTATGTATGGGGAGTGCGGTGATGGAGTTATTACATGGGGAGTGAGAAAAATGAGTTGTTTTTTGTTATGAATAGCTTATATTTTATTTTGGATAAGCTTAGGATTAATGCGTTAACGAGGCCAGAGGCCTCGGTCAATTGCGTAAGTGGACGAAGACGTCCACACGAGTATTTTAGTTGCGTAAGCATAGTTTTTGGAGAGGCCCTCTAATAAAGATACGAGTTACTTATTTAGCCAAAAGGTAAATACCATGCGAACATTATTCACGTTTTTTTTCTTGATTTTCATTTCTCTTTTTGCAAATGCCCAATGCTGGAATTTGGTTTGGGAAGATGAATTTGATGGCAACACGCTTGACCTCAACAAATGGGAATATCAAATTGGAGGGAATGGTTGGGGAAACAACGAACTTCAGTATTATACCAATCAAAATGCAGAAGTTTCGGATGGAACACTTAAGATCATTGCTGATCAGGATGTGAATAATACCCATCCGTCCAATGACTATGTTTCCAGTAGGATCCGCACCATCAATAAAGGGGACTGGAGATATGGTAAGATGGAAGCCAGCATCAAATTACCTATTGGGCAGGGCATTTGGCCAGCTTTCTGGATGATGCCCACGGAGAGCGTCTATGGAATCTGGCCCCGAAGTGGAGAAATCGATATTATGGAATATTTGGGGCACCAACCCTCTACCGTTCATGGTACCTGCCATTATGGGTGGGCCTGGAATGACAAAGGATCATCCGGAACCTCTACTTCATTAGCCTCTGGAACCTTTCCAGAAGATTTTCATACCTTTAGTATAGAGTGGGAGCCAACTCAAATTCGCTGGTATTTAGACGGGGTACAGTATCATGAAACCAATAGCAATGATCCTGACTTCAGCTTTTTTCTCTGGCCATTTGATGAAAAATTTCATTTTATTCTCAACGTAGCGGTCGGAGGCAACTGGCCGGGGCCTCCCAACTCCTCAACTGTATTCCCTCAGCAGATGGAAGTAGACTGGGTAAGAGCTTACCAACAATTTCCTGACCTGGAAATGGAAGGAGATCTATTGGTAACCCCTCAGAGCAATGGAACCGTTTACTCCATTCCTTCCATTCCCAACACTTACTATTATTGGACAGTACCCAGTGGAGCTTCCATTGCTGAAGGCCAGGGAACTAATGAAATTTCGGTCGATTGGGGAGATACCGGTGGGGAGGTTGTGGTGGAGGTATACAATTCCTGTGGTAATTACAGTATTTCGAAGGCCGTAACCGTAACTCCTAACTTATGGTTAAACTGGAATTTTGAAGAGGAGTTTGCTAATTGGTCGACCAATACCCATAACGGATCGGCAGCCAATTTTACGGTCACAGATGAAGAGGTCTATGAAGGTTCTCTTTCTGCATGTGTGGAGGTTTATGAGTTGGCCGATAATCCCTGGGACATTCAACTGGGCCGGACTAATATTTCTTTAGAGCAAGGAGTAGATTACACCCTTTCTTTCTGGGCCAAAGGTTCTATTGGAATTCAAGATGTTAATATTGCATTCGTTAACCAATCTACTTTTGAATTGATCTATACGGAAGCATCCACCATATCAGAAGATTGGCAGCAATATTTTTTCTCGTTTACGGCTCCTGATAGCGAAACTGCCTTATTCAATCTAGACCTGGGTGATGAAGTAGGTATTTCATGTTTCGACGATTTCTTATTTACTCAAACGGCTTTAGTCAACACCCATGAACGCCAAGACAAAGTGGCACCATTGGTATACCCTAACCCTTCTAACCATGATCTTTTTGTTGAAGGTAATGCACTGGAAAAAATCGAGCTTTTTGATGTTAATGGAAGGCTTCTCAAGCGTGAAAAAATCGTTTCTAAAGGAAGAAAAGAACGGATTGACCTCAGTGGTATTCCTAATGGTATTTATTTGATTAAGGTGGTTGACCAGGGGCGAGCAGTTATTCAAAAACTAATCATCCAATAACTGGAAATAGACGGCCTTCAAATAAGCGCCTTCCGGAAAACCTATGGGATGGTCGATATCGTGAAAGGTGCGCTCCAGCTCTTTATACTTTCGACCAGAGCGGTCAAGAGCCCGGATACTCGCTTCAAAAAACTCATCTGCTTTCACTCGACTTGAGCAAGAAGCCAGCAATAAAACACCTCCCTTGTTCACCAATCGAACAGCCAGAGCGGCTAATCGAAAATAGCTATTCAATGCCCGCTCTCGTTCCTCCTCTTTTTTGGCAAAAGAAGGAGGATCGACGATAACCAAATCAAATCGTTTACCTTGTTTGAATAACTGCTCTAAGCCTTCAAAGGCATCTTGAGCTAAAGTTTTATGACGGGGATTATCAACGTTTAGCATCACATTTTTCTTGGCCATTTCTAAAGCCTGGGCACTGATATCCAAACTGGTCACCTCTTTTGCTCCTCCCGCCAGGGCATGCACCGAAAAGCCGCCGGCATAAGAGAACACATCCAATACCGATTTCCCTTTCGACAACTCCCCTACTCTTTTCCGGTTGTGCCGATGGTCTAAGAAGAAACCCGTTTTATGGCCTCTAATAACATTCGCGGAAAATTTAAGGCCATGCTCTTTGAAGATAATCTCTTCTTTTTCTAATGTTCCATGAATCACTTTACCTTCGTGCAATTCTTTCAATAGCTCTTTTCGCTGTTGAAGATTCCTACTCATCCGCAGCACAATTGTTTTGACCGTTGAAACATTGACAAGAGCAGAGACAATTTGCGCCACAAACGGTAGCCAGATCGGAGAATATAACTTCAAGACCAAAACATCGGCATAGACGTCAGCTATAAGGCCAGGAAGGCCGTCATTTTCTCCGTGAATTAGTCGATAACTATTGGTATCGGTAAGTAAGATTGGTAAACGCTTTTCAAAAGCCTGCTTTACCTTTTTATCAAACCAGGTCGCATCAATTTTAGCCGGCTTTTTAAATTGGATGAGTTTGATCTGGATAGGAGAAAAAGGATCATAAAGACCTAAGGCGAGAAAGTTATTTTTTTTGTTGTCATAGATAATGGCCAGATCACCTGCCTGGCCATCACCTTTTATATTTTTGATGGAATTTTCAAAAACCCATGGATGCTCCTTTCGGATCATCCGTTCAGCAGCCTTCGAAACTTTTACAGCAAGTCGATTCATTAGAAAGAGCTTTACTCTTCCTCAAAAGTAATATCCTCTTCCATGTTTTCAAGGGAAACGATGAATTTATTTGCTTCCTCCTCCTCTTCAAAATCGTCGAAGTCAAATGCTTCTTCGGGTTTCACTTGTTTGGGTTTGGATGGTGCTTTAACTATTTTGGAAATGACTTTAGGACTGGAAGCTTTGTCACGGTTCCCGCTAGCTGGTCGGTTCTTTTTCTTTAGTTTCTCCGCTTCTTGTTGCTCCTCCAGTTGAATACCTTCTAAACTTTTGGTGGTGCCCGGCAATGCCAGCAGCCTTCTTTTATCAATTAACTTTCCGGTTACTTCGCAGATCCCAAAGGTTTTCTTTTCAATGCGTTTTAGGGCTAGTTGGAATTCCTGGATTTCTTTCCGCTGGTTATTCAGGAAATTGGTTAGCATTTCCAAATTCCCAAAGAGATTGGACTCATCCGAAATATCGGCGTGATCAGCTTCTCTATTCTCATTGATCTCTGTTATTTGCTCTTGATAAAACGCTAACTTGCGCTCTGCTCTTTCTAGCTTTCTTTCAATAAGTAGTTTAAATTCCTGAAGATCCATATCAGAATAACGCGTAGACATACTGGCCTTCAAATTTTTTATTTGATATTTTATTTAATGGTGCTATTCTTTAATCGGGATAAAGACGATCAATTCGAAAATCGTCACCTGATTTGAATACTTTTTTTGAAAAAATTTGGATTTCGGTTTCTTAACTACCTGTAAAACTCAAAATCATTCATCCTATAATCGCTGGAATTAAGGCTTGGAGCTTTTTCCTTTTTAAAATCAACATCACGCTGAAGAAAATAAACATCTGTAGTTGTGGATAAGACTTCACCCGTTTTGGTAAGTCTACGTTTCTTAATGACTAAATCCAATTTTACGTCACCGTCGACATCAGTAATAAAACTTTCCATTTGATTGCAATAGAGTAAATCACAGTTGAATTGAGCCAATATAGCTTTTTCTACTAATTCCCCTGCGGCTAGTTCAAAAATACTGATCTTTCGGAAACCTGCGTCATCGTCTAATTCGATAATATATAATTCAGAATTGATTCCATCTACAGCAAATAAAGCTCTTGGATCATTGTCAAGATTATCTGCATAGGAACCGGTGAGGTCCTGAAAAAGACCAAAATAGCGACGTTCAATTTTGGGTGATGGCTTAGGTGTTACTTTAGTTTTTGCTTTATTTAAGTGGATATGAAGATTACCCACATTTCGGTGTCAGCTACATGTTCGATATTTAGCGGGTGGTAGCGATTCGATCCTTTAGAAATTTTCCAGTATTTAGGGGATATTCGTCTGAATAGTAATTTTATTTTATAAATCCTTCATTTTCCCAGGCTATTTTATCGCTCTTCAATTCATTACCATAATTTAAATAATGTTCCATGGTGATTACTCTTCCTTTCATATCTTCTATTTCTACCTTAACGGTAAAGAAACCCCAGGTCCACAAAACCAGCGCGCAGTTGGAATTACTGGCTTTACGTTCAACCATTTTGACCGGATTAGGGAAAGACTTATGAAGGTAATACTTTACAGATTTCACAAAAGGAAGATCAGGACCTTCCAAATAAAGCCAGACTTTGTAGAAGGTCTTATCCTTTTTAGATTCATCTTTTTTGGAAAGAGCGTGTTTTTTGAAATGAGCAATATATTTTTGTTTTTCATCTGTACAATTCGGATCAAAAATGGAATCTTTGACGTCTAGATTATAGGTTTTGACTTGCATTTCGCTTGTTTTTTCTTATTACTTTAGTTGTATTCTAATAACAGGTCTATGGCAGTTTTACATTTATCCTACTGCCTGATCTGGATCTTGTATATTGATTTCTGGCGCCGGAATAATTTCTTCATCCGGCAAATTTACGACGTTTTGATTTGATGGAATGGTGTTCGTTGTTGTAGTGACCACCTGATTCGATCTTGCTGCTGATTCTCCAAAATAATAACCGATAATAGACCCTAACAAGCCCCCTAATGAAGCAATTACTAATTGCAGCGCTTCCATCTTTTGGTCGAAGGTAGGAGCGGTAGTCATCGAATAAATGATCAGTCCCGTAAAAATGATAACAATGACAAGCGCCAAAAGGTGCTTAAAATCGTCAATAATGTTCGCAAAAAATTGAGAAATGATGTAACTGACATTCATATATTCAGTTGAAGCCTGGCTTCTGGTTTTGTATCGCCCCCAGCGGAATATCCTTGCCAGCCAATTGATCACAAATAGCAAAACAAATACTAAAATAATCAGGATCAAGATTCCATTCCAATGGGTTTCCAGAAAATTGAAAAAGTCTACCATGATTTCATTGGTTTAAATTGAACAATTGAATGGGTAAGATAGTAAAGAAAATTTACTTCCAATTTAATGGTCTATTGTAGTATTCTCTAAAATGACATAAGGAACCCCTCTTTTCACCCATTCCTCCACCAATCCCATTTTTGGAATGACCTCGAAAGCCAGTGAACCCAGAATGAGATCAACATCGCCATCCTCATCCATATCAGCACTATCCATAACAATCCACCTACCGGCAGAAACTTGTTCAAAAGTGTAGGCTTCAAACTGATAATCTCCTTTGTTTTCCAGATAGACGAATCCTTCTTCCGGCCTGTTCTTAAAATCGGGGAAGAACGAAATAGCTGCAATATCAATATCTCCATCCTGGTCATAGTCATCCGGAATAGCTCCATAAGCGCCATTAAGCGGAATAAATTGCTTTTCTTTGAACTGGTTTTTTCCGTCATTTAAAAATATGCGTATACCATGATAAAATTTCTTAATGGGCTGATAATCAGCATTATCGACGCAGGTATAAATAATATCTTCAAACCCATCCTTATTGAAATCGTATAGATTGAAATAACTAGATCCATAAGAAGAATGAAAAGATAAGACCTGTTCTTCCCGAAACTTTCCATTTCCTTCATTGAAATAGATAAAAACACCTTCATCCCCCTGCGCCATAAGAGCGATAATATCCAGCATACCATCATTATTCAAATCTAGAGGGTAAGCCTTTATCGCTCCGGGTTTATTCCGAAGAATCTTCTTATCGTATTGGTTATCACCAAGGTTTTTCCACCAGGCGAGCGCTCCTGTCCATTTGGCAAATTCACAAGTGAGGATATCTTCCTGTCCGTCCCCGTCAAAGTCGGCAAAGGCGCTATGTACAGGACGCTGGAGCCCTTCCAGCAGCACTTTCGGTCTAGACTCGCCCGATTTTGGTAATTCTAGAAGAATGCCAGAGGGGGCATCCGTTGGAGAAAAAGATCCCATACTGGTCACTTTTAATGCTTGTGGCGTTTCATGGAGCCAAACTGCACCTTCAAGGACATTTGCAGCATTAACCAAATTGCGTTGATGATCAAACTGGTATAAACGCTTAGTATGCGCATCTCCCAATATAAGACCAGCATCCGTAAACCGAACCAGCGTAGTGCTAGGAGGTGAAAGTTTATAGTTTGAAGGTATTGGTCTGAAATGCTTTAACCCCGTTTGAATGGACAAGGTGTTGGGTTTTGGAAGTTGCTCAGGAGCGTTATTGAGATAATATTGCTGAATTTCCTGCCACAGAGCTGCTCCGATAGTCGGCTTTGCCGGAAAAACGTTGGCCTTTTCCACCTGTACTCCACCCGGTCCTTTTTCAATCAGCTCTTTTCTGGTCTGTTCGTCAGGGTAAAACCCGAGCATATAACCCATACGAGGCAATACATACTCCTTCCAGGTCTTTTTATCCAGATATTCAGGCTCGGGTGTGGCATGGCAGGAACCACAATAAATGGAAGCTAATTGCTTACCTTTAGAGCCCTCCCCGGCAGCCTCACCTTTTTTGGGACTATCTGTACAGTAAACACCGAGTAAAAGGCAAAGAAATAATATAAGCTTAACTTTTAATTTCATGTCCCTCTGCGGTTAGTTTGTAAATTCGGTTGGACGTTTAAGAAATCAACTGTAATATGAAAAAGAAAATCATTTATCTGGCTTTTTCTCTTGCTTTAATTTTTCAATTCCCCCTTTTTGTTTCCAATGCTGATGGTCCGAGTCCAGGAAGGACCGGAGCTCCTGGAGAAAGTAATTGCATGGAATCTTGCCATATTGGAAATCCACTTAATGCTCCCGGAGGAGTACTAGATTTTAAAAAGTAATGGTTTCCGATTAGTTTTTTGTTAACCACAGAGGCACTAAAATATTTTCATTCTAATGTTATTTCTTTTTCATTTTCTTTCATTTAAGAACCCGCACTTATGTGGTTAAATCTATTAATAAACCCCACCGACTACCCGGTTATTCAACTCCTCATTCTTATCAATGCTAGGCAATCGCTCAGGGACACTTGTAATTCCTTTTGTATCTGTTAGCGCTTCCATAAAGGAAACGATGTCGGCAACTTCGTCTTTGGTGAGATTAAGTTGATCACCTGGAAGAGTTTGAGTAGGCACATCAAGCCCCAAGCCCAGGCCGCTACCAATATTATAAAAATTCACCACTTCTTCCAAAGAATCATATACTCCGTTGTGCATGTAAGGAGCTGTAAGCGCTACGTTTCTGGTGGTGGTCTTGAACGAATATTTATAAAACGGCGCTTCTTCCTTGATCATTCCATTGGCAATCCTGCCCAGGTCGGGATCAATCTCAGGGTTAATCGTATCTTTAGTGGCAGGAACACCAAGAACCTCAGAATCGGTATCCTGAAATAAAGGTGGTACGTTTCCATTAAAGATCGGTGCAAAATGGCAAGTACCGCAAGCACCTTTACCCATAAATAAGTTGAACCCTCGCTTTACAGATTCATCAATCTGGTCAATTTCACCTCGCACATATTGATCAAAAGGGCTGTTGAAAGCCGTTATAGAAGCAACATATTCGGTAATTGCCATTTCAATGGTCCATTTGGCGATAGGCTTATTAACCCCAGGGAAAGCACTCTCAAATAATTCGATATACTCAGAGCTTTGAGCGATACGTTCGGTAATTTGTTCAAAATCTGAATTAAACTCTTCCTCATTAAAAACCACATGTTCCATTTGGCCTTTTAGCAATTCGAGCCGCATATCGTAGAAATAGCGTTCGGCATAAATGGAATTGATGAGGATGGGTGAATTGCGCTGGATCTTACCTTCAAAATTAAGGGCCATACTCTTGTTCAAACCATCTGTAAAACCCAACTTAGGGTTATGACAGGAAGCGCACGAACGTTGATTATTGGCAGATAACACGGGGTCAAAGAACAGCAACTGCCCAAGCGCTATCTTCTCCTTCCTTTTCTGATCATTTGGATCTAGTTTGGTATAATAAGTTGCATTCAAAAAGTCTTTTGCTATTTGCGGGTCGATGTGGCTAAAGAGAAATTCAACTTTTTTAAATGCATTTCTGCTTGCCGTATGAGCAGCTTGAAGTTTATTAATACTGACTTCAGAAGACTGAAGACTTTGAGCTGCTTCAGAATAGTCCTCTAAGCTGTTAGAAAAATCTTCCAAGCCAGATAGATACCATTGTTTTATATCCTGAATTCTTTTGGCCTCGGCCGTATTACTGAAAGATAGGAAACCGATCAGATAAATCCCCAAGAGGACCAAAAGAACACTATAAATTTTTAAGCCTCTTCGCTTCATTACTCAAAGATTTTTGAAAAAATTTGTAGAAAAAAAAGAGGACCCCAAAAG
Source organism: uncultured Saprospiraceae bacterium (assembly GCA_964534315.1). GTDB lineage: Bacteria > Bacteroidota > Bacteroidia > Chitinophagales > Saprospiraceae > CAZHOV01. The sequence goes on from CAZHOV010000016.1 coordinate 15,148, forward strand.
TGTATAAGGGGTCCTCAAAAGTATTTTAAAAGAAAGGTCTTAATTACTTAGACTGTACGATAACTTTTCTGGTTGTTCCATCAGCAGTTTGAAGGAAGTAAGCACCAGGAGTGAAATTAGAAACGTCGATGCTGTTTACATTTCTGTAAACGTTAAGACGATTTCCGTTAGCATCGTAGATAGCAGCATCAACTACTTCGCTGAATCGAAGTTCGCGTGCAACTGGGTTAGGATAAATCTCAAAACCAGCTTCTTCAGCTTGCTTAACTTCTTCAAGAGCAGTTACCATTCTGTCCCATCCGGTAATAGCATAAGTTAAAGAGTTGTCATAAGGAGCTGGGTTTGCAGTACTTGGGTGCTGAGAGTTGATGAAAAGCGTCTTTCCATCAGGAGTTGGGCAAGCACCAGTAATTTCTGCACCATAAGGAGCAACAGAGATTCTGATTAGATCATCTTCAGTAGGATTCTCAATACTCATGTCAAGCATCCAAGCTTCGCACGTTCTTGTGGCAACACCAGCAGGAACACGACCGTTAGAAGTACCATTAAGGTCTTCAAGAATAAGCATGTAGCTTTGACCGTTGATGGTCATTACGTTCATACCATCAGGGTTAGAAAGGTGCTTGTCAGGGTATTGGCTGATCGTTGGGCTATCCTCAAAGTATGGACCTGCTTCAAGATAAACAGAAACATCCCAAGTGGTAGCATCTAACTTAAGTACTCGTCCGTAGTAGTCCCAGTATTCGTCATCATTAGGGCTGCTAACTCCTTGCTCTGCAGCTCTTGCGATATGGTGAGGAGCATGAACCGCACCGTCAGCATTTTCACCTTCCCAACGAGAACCAGGATTATCACGGCCGGTTTCTGCCATAAAGATATCTCCAGAAGCAGGATCGTAAGCAACCCACTCTAAACGGTTGTACATTGTTGCACCAGCAGCGATTGCCTGATCAGTAGCAGCAAGTACATCATCCATTGTTTCAACAGATAATTCTACCCATCGAGAAGGAGCATCATGCTTGTGCGCATATAGGGTACCAGAAGTGAAATCACCTGGTGTGTCTGCTTCAAAACGGATAAGGAAACCAGGAGTAGCGTCGCCACCTAAGAATACGTTTCTGTTGTCAGGAAGAATAACACCACCTTCAAATGGGAAACGACCCCAGTTGTACTGCTTTCTGATCGCAACAGCTTGCTTAGGATCAATTTCTACCATGTAGTTGTAGTTCTCGTACTTCTGAACTTGAGATCCATCATACTGAGCAAAACCGTTAGAAACAGTTTGTCCGTTGACCGTACCTTGACCAATGATGAAGTCAGAAGTATCACGGTCAGCGATAGAAGAGTTGCTAGAACGGAACCACTCTTCTGCAGTCCAGATACGACCGTCAGCAGCAGAAGTGATACCAGAACAGTTCATACCGGTTTCTCCAACAGTGTTAACGAAATCAACGTTGAAGAATTTACCAGAACGACCATCATCCAATGTTTGGTCCATAATTTCTAGTAATTCCGTGTCTGCATTTCGCTGTACGCGGAATACGGTCATTCCACCACCATCACCAATGTTGTCATCGGCAAGAATCATTTCATGGTTTACAGAAACCCAACCAAGAGACTGGCCAGAGTCATCTGGAGTGAAACCGATAAAATCGTGCCACTGCTTAGCAGGTGCAGTACCCGCAGGATTACCATAAGTAGCAGTAGTTTGAACTTCGTCAACACCACCTACAAAAAGTACCTGGTAGTCAAGTGGAGAAGCAGGTAAAATAACCTGATCTGTCAAAAAATCAACTTCAATAGAAGGATCAAACATGATCTGTGCCTTCAAACCCAAAGTTGATACAGTAAGGGCTAAGATAAATAGTAAAGATTTACGCATTGTTTAAGGTTTAGATTTAAGATTTTTTTTAACTTCCTCAGACATAGAGTGTAATTGTAAACTAAACCTTAAGCGAAATTTAACAATTGATAAATAGGAAAAACTTCATTTCATAGAGCACTTGAAATGAAACATATATAAGGAAAGACCTATTTTTCACAAAGCGTTTGAAGCTAAAACTATTTGGTTTCCAAATAATCCAGCAATCATTTTCTTATTAAGAATCATACCAAATAAGTAAGATCAAAATTAAAAGCTGAAATTCGTTTGTGCAATACTGGAAAATAGCTGAAAGTGTTTGTTTATTAGGTATACTACAAATACCTAATCTTGGGTATTGTCCTATTGCTGTTTGGTTGAAAATGAAAACTATTTTTCCTGATCCGGCTTTAAAAGCTTATTTTTGCGACATTTCTCTAAGAGGTAAGAAACTCATAAACAATAAATTCATTGATCATGCCATCAACAAAAATTGCAGATCGAATATTCTCTTCTATTCATAGCAATAATTTGGTATACAATACGTGCTGGGAAGATCCGCGATGCGACCGGCAATTGTTAGATCTTAAAGCTGACAGCAATATTGTCATGATAACAAGTGCAGGTTGTAATGCCCTGGATTACGCTTTGAATCGCCCCGGTTCTATCCATTGTATTGATGTTAACCCCAGGCAGAATGCATTACTCGAACTCAAGTTAGCCAGTATCGAAAATGGTAATTTTAATCATCACTTCAGCTTTTTTGGTTCTGGAGTTCACCATGATGCAGAGGCTGTCTATCAAGAGGAACTTCGTCCTAAACTGCCAGGCTTTGCTCAAGCATACTGGGATAAAAACATTAACTTTTTCAACGGAAAAGGCGTGCGAAAAACCTTTTACCATTATGGTACTTCAGGTACCTTCGCATTTATGGTAAATAAATACCTCAAAACTAGAAAAAAGCTTTTCCGTAATGTTAAAGACTTTTTTGCCGCCAGTAACATGAAGGAGCAGCAGCGGTTATATTATCAAATTGAACCGAAGGTGCTCAATAAATTTGTCGGTTGGGCGCTCAACAAACACCTTACTATGTGTCTGCTGGGTGTTCCCAAAAGCCAACAAGAATTATTTAAAACCGAATACGAAAAAGGAGCACTCGGCTTTATTCAGGAATGCCTCCGCAAAGTCTTTACCACCTTGCCCATCCAGGAAAATTATTTTTATCAACTCTACATTAACGGGAAATATACCAAAGACTGCTGTCCAGAATACCTGAGAGCCGCTAATTTTGAAGTTTTACAGGAACAGAGTAACAAAATTAATACCTACACTACTACTATCTCTGACTTTTTAAAGAAAAATCCGGGTCCGTACAGCCATTATGTGTTACTAGACCATCAGGATTGGCTGGCTGCCAATGCCGTAGATGCGCTTGAGGAAGAATGGCAGTTAATCCTGGAGAATAGTAAACCAGGTACAAAAATATTGCTACGTTCTGCTGCGCTCGAAGTGGATTTCTTCCCCGATTTTGTAAAAGACCGCCTGGAATTCGAAAAGGAGCTCACTGCTAAAACACACCAGGAAGACCGCGTGGGCACTTATGCAAGTGTTTATATGGGAATCGTTAAGTAGGGAATGAAAAGAGAATGAAACGAGCACAGGGAACAAAAAGAAAATAAACCATTTAATAAAGCGAGAAATGAAACAATCCGAATTTTACGATAAAAAGCTAGCCAAAGATTCTGAATCGCAGTCTAAAAATATGGAACGGTATTATCAGCTCCATGCCAAAATTTATGATCTTACCAGATGGACTTTTTTATTTGGGCGAGATGCGCTTGTCAAAGCTCTTCCTTTTTCTAAGGAAGATGAAATCACAATTTTGGAAGTTGGTTGCGGGACAGGTTACAATCTAAAATCCATTGCTAAGCGATTTCCTAAAGCTACCTTAATGGCGTTGGACGTATCAAAAGACATGCTGGATAAGACGAGTAAAAAATTGGAGGATAAACCCAATAAGTGTCTTTATCTCAATCAGCCTTACGGACTCGATTTTCCGCCCATTCCCGAACAACCGGATCTCGTTATTTTTTCCTACTCGCTGACGATGATCAACCCACATTGGGACGACCTGATCCTACAAGCTAAAAAGGATTTGAAACCAGGCGGAATTGTCGCTGCGGTAGATTTTCACGACTCCCCTTCAAAGGGCTTTAAAAAACATATGGGAAATAATCATGTGCGCATGGACGGGCATATTTTACCTTTCCTGCAGCAACACTTTGAAGATCAGACTGCCGAGGTAAAAAATGCCTACTTCGGATGGTGGCACTACTTCATGTATATTGGCTCAAAATCTTCGTGAAGGATCTGAGAATAGGATTAAAAAGATTTTTTAAAATAAAAATGCAATTCTACTTGACAATTTCAAATAATATGCTGTAATTTGAAGCTATAAAAAATAAAAAATGAATTTCTTTTCTGAACATAATAGCTTAACTTCTTTAACCGGCACTAATTGCTGTTGCTGTTGTTGTTCTGTTTCTTCCCAGGGAGAGAAAGGAATTCCAATCGTTTTGATCACTTAAATACTTATCATATTTAATTTCAAAAAAGGCCTTTCTCGAGTTCGGGAAAGGCCTTTTTTCATTTAAAACCACATAAAAATGTCCACTATGATGAATTGGTCCGCCAATGCAAGGGCTTCCTATGCCCCTGCTTCAAATCCCAAAGTATTTATCCTACACGAAAACGGAGCATGGGTTACTCCATTGAGAACGGAATTGAAGAACAGACATATTCCTTTTGAGGAATGGTTTATCAACCAAACTTCGGTCGACCTGGCTTCCATTCCTCCTGAAGGTATTTTCTATAACCGCATGAGTGCTTCTTCCCACACCAGAGATCACCGGTACGCTATTGAGATCAGCGGTCCGATAATTTCCTGGTTACAAGCCCATGGTAGAACAGTGATCAACAACCGAAGGGCCCTTCAATTGGAAGTGCGTAAGATGGAGCAGTATCTCGCACTTCATCAATTCGGGCTGCAAACGCCTAGAACAATAGCCGTCAATAATATGAAAGACCTCCTTCATGCATCAGTGAGGTTTACGGGAAAACCCTTCATCATCAAGCCCAATCGCGGAGGAAAAGGTACTGGTGTCCAACTATTTGAGAATACAAGTCAATTGGAAGCATCGATCAAAAAAAGACAGCTCACTGAATCCCTCGACGGTATTTATTTGATCCAGGACTATATCCTACCAAAGGGAAAATCTATTGTGCGAATGGAATTTATCGGTGGGCAATTTTATTACGCCGTGAAAGTAGACGCATCTAATGGTTTTGAACTATGCCCGGCAGATGAATGCTCGGTGGAACAACAGAGGCCAAACAACTATAAATTCGAAATCCTGGAAAATTATCAAAATCCGGATATACCCAAATGCGAGCAGTTCCTCAAGGCAAACGGAATGACGATTGCCGCTATCGAATATGCAGAACGTGCAGATGGCCAGCGGTTTATTTACGATGTCAATATCAATACCAATTATAACCAGGAAGCGGAAGTCAGAAGCGCAAAAGGATATAACGGAATGGGTAAAATAGCGGATTACCTCGGTCAGCAGGTGGAAAAACTACTTGCAAAACAACAAGGAGGTCAACATGCTCCCACCATTCAAAACCTTAACGCTTAAAAAAAAGCCATGAAAGCGATACATCATTACCAACATTACGATGTCATCATCGTTGGGGCCGGAGTTATGGGATTGACAACCGCCTATTTTCTGACAAAAGCGGGGAAAGAGGTATTATTGATCGATCAGTATGATGTTTTCAGAAACTTTTTATCGATTTATATACCTGGATTAGCAGATGCAGCAGTCATAGAAACCAAGGCCTGCTATTACTGTATGACTTCTGATCGCGATTTCATACTGGATCGGTTGACGGATCAATTGGTTATAGCTTCCGGATTTTCCGGCCATGGTTTCAAATTTGCTCCGCTAATCGGGCGAATACTCTCAGAGCTTGTTCAAAAAGGGGAAGCTGGCTATGATATTTCAAGGTTTGGCATCGACAGACATTACGCAAAGAAATCAGTCACTGTCTAATTTTTTTGTACCCAATAAAATAAATACCCATTCGGTTACAAAAATCACTGTTTTAAAAATCATTTTTACTGAAATTGGTCCCGAAATAAATTTAAAACCAAATTCGTGATGAAGCATTATTTGTTTTTTCTATTGATCGGGATCAATTTCTTTTTTTCTTATCACCAGGTAATCAGTCAAGATAAGCCAACCGCTTTCTCTATCCATCTGGAGCAAATGGACTTTCAAAATGCCCCCGCGCTTCAATCGTATGCCTACGGGATCATTGAGGATCACTGGATACTCATTGGAGGAAAAACCAACGGGCTCCATGATCATCGGCCTCCGTTTGCTTTTTTGCCAAGTGTCCGCAATCAGCAAATTTATTTGGTGGATCCGACGTCTAAAGAAGTTTGGTCAGCAGGCGTTAGTAGTCTTTCAGGAATACTAGCCGATCAACTGTCCTCTACTAATATGGCTTTTTATCAGGAAGAAAATATCCTCTATTTAGTTGGAGGATACGGATACAGCGATATCCAGGAAGATTGGCTGACACATCCATATCTTACTGCCGTGGATCTGGAGGGGTTGAAAAATGCCATACTGGAAGGTAATCCCATACAAGACTTCTTTTTCCAGTATCAAGATGATAACATGGCCGTCACTGGAGGACAATTGGCGCAAATAGGGGAAAAGTATTATTTGGTGGGCGGGCAGAAATTTACCGGACGGTACAATCCGCATAATGGCCCTTCCTTCATTCAGGAATATACCAACGAAATCAGGATATTCGATATCAATTTTGACGGAGATCAATTATCTATTGAGAATTATAGTGCGCTTAATGATGCGGATCATTTACATCGAAGAGACTACAATCTATTACCTCAAATTTTTCAGGACGGTAGCTTTGGAGCGACTCTTTTCACTGGAGTTTTTCAATATGATGTAGATGTACCCTGGTTGAATATTGTCAATATTAAAGAAAACGACTATGAGGTAGTAATGGGATTTGAGCAGCTTTTAAATCAATACCACACCGCTCATTTGCCCGTTTACGATTCTTCCTACAATGCTATGCATAGCTTTTTCTTTGGGGGGATAGGAATGTATTATGCGGATGCTGACGGCCAGCTTTGGGTAGATTCGCTAGTACCCTTTGTCAAAACCATTAGCAGGGTAAGCCGATATAAAGACGGCTCCTATGAAGAACATTTGTCGGACCAGGAAATGCCTGGCTTCTTAGGCGCCAGTGCAGAGTTTATGCTGGCTCCTACTACCCCACTCTACGCACCGGGAATTGTTAACCTGGATCAACTCCCAGAAGAAAAAACACTTGTGGGGTATATTGTCGGAGGAATAGAAAGTGATCAAAAGAATATCTTTATGCAGATGACAGGATCCAGCGTAGCAACCAATAAAGTTTTTAAGGTTTTCATCAATAAATCTGCTGCTACTACTACCTATTCCCTGCAGCCCAATGCCCCTTTTAAAATAAAATGCTATCCTAACCCAGCTAGTGATTCCCTTACAGTAGAATTAGCGGGAGCGAAAAAAGGGGTTATGACCCTTTCTATTTTTGACTTACAGGGAAAAATAATAGTTGATCAAAAGATAGATATATCAGAAAATAATTTCAAAACGGTGATAAATATTTCTAAACTTCTCTCTGGCACCTATTACCTCAAGGTAGTCGGAAATTCAGGAGAACAGGCGGTTGCTAAATTTTCGGTAACTAATTAAAACATCATCAAAAGGCAAAACTATCTCGCTATGAAATGCCATTTCTTTCTCTACACTTTTTGGTTTAAGCTTGAATAATATGTTCATTACCCTAGTTTGATTACCATTTCCACCCACTAATTTTTCCTATATTTGGCCTATCTAAAATATTCAAACAAATGGCCAATCCCTCCACGTTCGAAAAAAAATACACCTTTTGCCGCATCTGCGAATCGCTCTGTGGCCTGGAAGTCACCTTACAAGATAATGAAGTGGTCAAGATCATGCCTGACGATCAACACGTTGCCACCAGGGGCTTCGGCTGCCCGAAAGGGCTAAAACAGCACCATCTCTATAGCTCACCAGACAGATTATTATACCCGATGAAGCGGGAAGGTAGTGAATGGAAAAGAGCTTCCTGGGATCAAGTTAACCAAGAAATCGGTCAAAAAGTAAAACATATTCGAGAAACCTATGGGCCAGATTCTATAGCCATGTATGTAGGAACAGCAGCAGGTTTTGGGGTTTTACATCCTGTTTTTGCACAAGGGTTTATGGATGGCATCGGCTCGGGAAGTATGTATGCTTCAGCTTCTCAGGATTGCAGCAATAAATTTGCCGTAGCTGAGCAGATGTATGGTTTTCCATTCACCCAGCCTTTTCCAGACCTGCATAACACCAATTGCCTGATCATTATCGGAGCCAATCCGGTCGTATCCAAATGGTCATTTTTACAGGTGCCCAATCCAAGCAAACACCTCAAGGAAATGGAAGCCCGGGGAGCCAAAATCTTTGTCGTTGATCCTCGGAAAACAGAAACGGCTAAGGTTGCCGGATCTCATGTCTTTATTCATCCGAATACAGATGTCTTTTTCTTTCTGGCTTTCTTGCATGAATTGATTCGGATAGATGGCATCAATCATGAGCGGGTCCACCAATACATGCGCGGTTACGATAAACTGGAGGTATTGGTTAAAACGTGGACACCAGAAAAAGCTGCCGAAGTGACGAATATTCCCGCCGATACGCTCCGTAGTATGGTCAAAGCTTACGCAGAAGCGGATGGCGCCGCCTTTTATTGCTCTACCGGCGTTAATATGGGTACTAACGGGTCGTTGGCCTTTTGGCTCATGGAATGCATCAATGCCATTTCGGGCAACCTGGATAAAAAAGGAGGAACATTAGTTGGAAAAGGAGTAATTGATTTTCCAAAATTCGGCAAAAAGAATGGTATTTTGGTCAAAGACGACCGCTCTCGAATTGGAAATTTACGAAAAGTAAATGATGCCTTCGCCGGCGGAGTGTTGGCGGATGAGATTTTGACTCCAGGAAAAAATCAAATTAAGGCATTATTTGTAACCGGTGGCAATCCATTGCTAACGATGGCCGATTCCAATAAATTGAGAAAAGCTTTCCAGCAGCTCGACCTATTGGTCTGTCTGGATATCCAGCCAAGTGAAACGGCTACTGTAGGACATTACATGCTACCCTGTACTTCTCCGTTGGAGCGTCCGGATTTACCATTTATTTTTCCACTTATGCTCGGCTTGCAAGCCAAACCCTACATACAGGCGACCAGAAAGATCGTCGACTCAAAAGGGGAACAGCGAGATGAAGCCACGATTTATCTGGACTTAGCCAAGGCTAGCGGCATTAATATCTTTGATTCAGGTATCGCTCAAAAATTCTTTGAATTCACCAAATGGATCGCTTCTTTTTGGAAAAAGAAAGGGCAGCAGCCGGGTATTCCCCAGGAATTTGTACTCAATCTCCTGCTTCGAGTCACCCGGCAAGGTAGCTTCAAAGGTTTACTTAGAAAACCGCATGGTAAGCTGAGGCCTCCACACCGTGAAAATTCATTTCTGGGCGAACGTGTTTATACCGATGATGGACTAGTACAGCTAGCTCCGGAGGTCTTGATGGATGCCACTAAAAAATTGGAATTAGATTTTCATGCAGCATTAGCGTCAAAAAATAAGTTTAAACTCATCACTAAACGTGCCGTCACCACCCACAATTCCTGGACCCATAATTTTGGAGATTTTGTGGATGGTGAGCGCTTTTCCAATTACCTGTATATGCATCCGGATGACGCAGAACGATTAGGTTTTGAAAATAAGGCTTTGGTGGATGTCACCTCGGAAACGGCTACAGTCCGTTTGCCCGTCAAGATCTTGCACGATCTGCAACCTGGTGTTGTTGCCCTACCTCACGGCTGGGGCCACCAGTCTTCAAAATTATCTGTAGCAAAGAAAACCAAAGGGGTAAATGTCAATATTCTTGCAGCCAGCGGTCCCGATAAAATCGAACAGATTTCCGGCATGGCCCACTTAACAGGCATCCCTGTAGAAATCAAACCCGCAGCAGGACCTTTTGCAGAAGATAGCTGGAGTGGATTGCCAGAAGATGCGATGAGGGTGGATTGACAGATTAAATGAAATATAGAATGAAAGAAAATTATCAATTTTCCTTGGTTTTACCATGGGAATCTCATGGCTTCTATTTTTCCAGATAATAATTAAATCTTTTCATTCCCTTTTCATTCCCTTTTCATTTGAACTGAGAAGTTGCTTTGTTTCCTCCCACAGTCTCTTGCCCTCGTTTTCGTCATATGTTTTTTCATCCATCAGCTTTTGAGTCATCATGTGAAGGTATATATTGGTCTGGCCTTCCACTTCCTTTCCTGCAGCAAGATAGACGTAAGGGCGGGCTGCTTTTTTGGGATCCTGGAAAAAAATGGAGAAAATAAACCGCATGAAGCTCTTTAGTAAAGGAGGAGCATCGCGGATGATATTGGTATTCACTGCTCCAGGGCACATCGGATAGACCGCTACATCTACTTTGCCGTCTTTCATTAACCTTTTAGATAATTCTGTAGCGAACGTATTGAGTACCAGTTTAAAATAACTATAGCGATTGATCGATCCTTTAACACCGTATGGCTCGAATACGCCAAATTTATCCCAGTCAATCGGGGATGCGTTTCGATGAGAATCTGAAGAAGTAATGATAATTCTGGGAATGGAGGGATGGGGTGATTGGGGGGACGTGGATGGATAGATAGTGTTGGGGATGGTACCATCTTTCAGCAGACGGTTGAGAAAGACATATTTGGCGACATAGTTTACCATAAACATCTCATCTAGCCCCAGTTTGGTTTTTCTTGCCTTTGGTGGGGCTAAACCTGCATTGCAAACGATTATGTCTAATTTGATATTCTTTGCCTTAAGCTCATCACATAGGGCATAAATAGAGTCGATATCTGAAAGGTCGACATACATCATTTCTACCGTATCGGAGCCGGTCAATTCTTTTATCTTTTCGCCGGCTTCAGGTATAGCGCTTCTGCAGGCCATGATCAGATTGGCGCCCCGTTTGGCGTATTCCTCAGCAACAGCAAAGCCGATACCCGAATTGGCTCCTGTGATCAGGCAAGTTTTTCCATCTAAGCGGTCGTTATCATTGATGTCACGGATATTCTGCTTTGTCCGGAATAATTCCTGAACTCCCACCAAAACGGCTTCGACCGGATTTTTGAATCTTCCTTTTACCATTTTTGTTATTTTTTGTAGCAAGATAAGGATTACCTGTTATTCAAAAAATTTGGCTTCTGGTTTATCCGGAAATCGATTAAATTTTTAAATTACCCTAAAAAAATATGCAAACAATACGTATAAATATATCCGGACGAGTACAAGGGGTTTGGTTTAGAGCCAGCACCAAACATAAAGCGCAGGAATTTGATATTACGGGCTGGGTAAAGAACGAACCGGACGGCATGGTAACTATTGAAGCCACCGGAGAGCAAGCCGCTCTTGACCAGTTAGTCAGTTGGTGCCATGAAGGTTCAACACACGCCAGGGTTGAAAAAGTACACGTTGAAATAATTGAGTTCAAAAACTACCCCACTTTTGATGTGATCAGATAACCGGCAATCATATGAACCCCCAACTGGAAATATTAAGGTCAGATCCCGATATTACTAAATTATTGGAATTACAAAGCATCAATCTCGAGCAGAGCCTTGAACAGACAGAAGTCGATCAGCAGGGTTTTGTGACTGTTTTACATACACCAGAATTGATTAAAAAATTTATGGCTTTAGCTCCTCAGGTTGTTGCCCAATATGGAGATGAATTAATTGGTTATTCACTTTCCATGCATCCTTTGCTAAGGGATGAAATTCCCATATTGATTCCCATGTTCAATTTGTTTGACCAGCTCATTTACAACGAAAAACCGCTCAATACTTACACGTATATAGTCAATGGCCAGATTTGTGTAGATAAACCCTGGCGTGGCAAAGGGTTGTTTGAAAAACTCTACCAAAAACAAAAAGAAGCCCTTCAGGAAGACTATGAAATGATTATAACGGAAATTGCTACGCGTAATCAGCGCTCTTTGCGAGCTCACTACCGCTTAGGATTCGAGAAATTGGCCAATTATTCTTCTGGCGGAGAACACTGGGAAGTCATCATATGGGATTGGGGAAGTTGACGAGGTGTCCAGGTGTCCGGGTGACTTGGAATTAAGAATGAAGGCTATCACCAGATATTTCTAACATTCAAAGAACCGAACAGATGAGTTTTCAATTAGAACAAAAAGGCCTTCTGGAACAAGAGATCAATGACGTACTGAACGAACAGAAAAATAGTATCCTGCACGAATTAGAAAATACGGAAGATATCCACGAATCGATTCATGAGATCCGGAAATCATGTAAAAGGATGCGGGCGGTGTTCCGGTTAGTTCGCTTTGCTATTGGTGAAGAGGCATACCGGGCCAGAAACATCTTTATCCGTAATTTCTCAAGAGAGCTTTCCGAACTGCGAGATGCAACAGCCTTGATGGAAACTTTAGAAAAACTGGGAAATGCTCCTTTTATCGCTTCCCGCCCGATCTATCTTACGCCGCTCATTCATCGGCTGGAAACGGTCAGAGAAGCGAAAATGCAAGCATGGAGATTGGAGGGGAAATCTTTTGACCAACTAAGGGATGTGATAGAAAAGAACCAGGATCTCATTCGGTTTATGCCATTTGAACCGGTTTTTCACAACCATTTGGCAGCTAGCATGGCAAAAGTCTATGGAAGAGCTTACCGCGCTTTTCAAGAAGTGTTGATCATTCCGCACGAAGATATGGTCCACAAATGGCGGAAGCGCGCCAAATACCTCCAATTTCACTTTCAACTACTGAAGAGAACCTGGGAGCCCATTTTTTCTTCCTACTACACCGAACTCTCAAAGTGCTCGAGTATGCTAGGGTATTTTCATGACCTTGACGTATTGATGGAGGAAATGCAACAGGGCAACCTTCAAAATATAGATAAAGAAACCGAAGAGCATCTATACCTCGCCTGCGATCTTTCTCAACTTGAATTGCTACACGATATAATTCCGCTTGGAAAATTACTTTTTGCAGAACAACCAAAGGCCTTTGAACGGAGGATGGAGATTTATTTAAAAGAAAAACACCCCTCTCGCTAACTATCGAGAGGGGTGTTTTTCTTTTAAATATTATAAATAATTATTGCTTGATCAACTTAATGATCTTTTCCTCGTTATTAGCTGTCGTCATTTTCACGAAGTAAACCCCGCTTACCCATTTATTGCCAATCGTTAAGGTACCTTCCTCATTCACTTCATAAGAAGCTAATTGTTGCCCTACCATATTCAGTATGGTGATGGTTCCATCAGAAATTCCATCCATCTTATAATTGATCAGAAAAGAAGAAGCTGACGGATTGGGGAATACCTCAAGATCTAAACCACCGTCGAAAAGGGTGTTCGTAGACACCACCTCTCCTTCTTGACCTTCTGTAACTAGCAGTGCATCAACAGCAGCCTCTACCAGATTTCCACTTCCGTCCAAATCAGACGTTCGCAGAGAAATCGTCATATCATCAGTCACCTCAAGGTAGTTTGACAGGGTATCCGAGAAAAAGGTCCAGGAATTTTGGGTTTCATCAATGGTGATCAATAAAACCTGATCTGTACCATTATCTACATAGATATCCAATTGATCGTTAGGTGTATTAAAACCACTTTCATTATAAAACCAATGGTAAAATGAAATAACCGGTTCATTATAGGTGCTTTCAAGTTCCATGACCGGAGAGGTTAATACAGTTTGGCCATCATCAACGTCGTCATCACCAACTCCTCCGCCACCATTACCGGTGACGTAGCAGTCCACACCAATATCACCAGGTACATCATTATCGGGATTGGATGGGTCTCCACCTGAAAACGTTCCTACAGGCTCTCCTCTTTCCCAGGTGCCCGTTGCAGCATTTCCGGTCACCGCCCAGCCAAGATCAACGAAAAAGTCATCTTGGTAACCATCTTCCAATTCAATAATAAGGTCTTGATCTTCTGTCAGATTGAAGAAATCTTCAGCATGTAAATGGCCCCACTTTGCGGCAAATACGTTGTAAGAAGACCCTCCAATAACAGAATTTAACGTGAAGTTTCCGGATGCATCGGAAGTCGCAGTATAATCGAGAATATTACTTTGGATTAGAATAGAGGCTCCCTGAATAGGACTTCCGTCCACAACACTAATGACCTGGCCGGTAACTACATAAGATTGAGGAGTTTCCAATTCTACGTTCAGGGTCGTTAATTCTCCATTTACTAAATCGACTGAAACAGTTTTAGAAAGATAGCCGGACCTTGTGAACGTTACATCAAAGGTGCCGGCCAATGCTTGTCCCGTTGCATACCTACCGTCAACGCCGGTATTGGCCAGGTTATCCTGATTGGAGTCGATAATTACTTCTACATTAACCAGATTATTTCCATTATCAGCATCCGTAACTTTGCCTTCTAACCAGCAAGCTCTTACATAATCAGGCTCCAGAACGTAAAGTCCATTTCCGATATCTGATACCAATACCAAACCAGAAGGTAAATAAGGATAAGCCCCCCAAGCACCGTTAAAACCCGTATTATTGGGAATGTAAGTGTCAAAGTTACCAACTTCAATAAGGTTTTCGGGTCGAGAACCATCTACGATAATACATCCGTCCGTGTAATAAGAAATAATCACATAGTCATCCCAAACGTGAGCATTGTGAGGAATAACTCCATCTCCTAAGGTAGTGACAGGTCGGAATTGATCAAGCGTGATAATATTGGACGGATCAGAAATGTCATAAGCACCCACAGGTGCATTCGCTACTTCATCTGTGGTAAAAAGTATCGTATTGTCATCTGATAACCAGGCATTGTGGGTAAAATCAGCCGCCGTTTGCTGAGAACCTAAAGTAACTGGGTTGGCCAAATTTGACACATCGTATATGGTAAATTCTCCGGCATAAATTTCGGAAGCGTATAATTTATTATCTCTTGCAAAAACGTCATGAGAATAAATAGGAGGACCATATCCCTCAAGGACGGGATTCCAGGAATCTGTTGCTACATCAAAATACAGCACTCCTCCGTTATTCAAATTCCCTCCGCACAGATACATCGTTCCAAATTCATCAATCCAAAGATTGTGGGAACTTTCATGAACTCCACCTATATCGTTGTAGACAGGCTTCCAATAATACCAGTCGTCATCAGTTAGATTGGGTAAGTTTTCAAGATTGACGATCAATAGCCCTTCATCCGTCGCGTCACTGATCACATAAGCATAGTGATCCCATGTTTTAATGTCTCTCCAGGTGGTATTTTGGCCTGGAATAGAAGCAACCTCCTGAGGATTAGAAGGATCCGCCAGGCTTACAATGGAAAAGGTACCGCGAGTTCCGACGAGCGCATATTCGGTGCCGTCAGTATCAGTCCATCCCCAGACATCGCTGAGACTTTCGTTGTAACCTAAATCGCCAACATAAGTCATATTTAATTGGGCAAAAGAAGTGGTGAGACCGCAAAAAAGAAGAAATAGTAGTAAGAATTGTTTTTTCATGTTAAAATTTTTTCTAAAGTTTTCCCAAAAAAAATAAAACTCTTTCCGAGAGATTGATCAACTATGTTGAGCCGACCTCAAGAAAGAGTTTAGTTTTCTGGAAATTCCATAACAATGATTCGGTGAAAATTCATACAAATATATGAAAGATATTTCATGTTGTTAACTTTTAGGGATGATAGACACTGTCAACCTACTGACACAAACAAACTTATCGCGCTCATCTGTAATTTCAATACGCCAAACATGGACCGATCGGCCCACCCGCTCCGGACTAACTTTTCCAAACACCTTCCCTTTAGCAACCGATCTCAAATGACTGGCATTGATCTCTATTCCCACGGGCGCGAATTTTTTTAGGTCGCTGATACACATAGCTGAAGCAATACTTCCCAGGGTTTCGGCCAGAACAGCAGACGCTCCTCCGTGTAAGATACCGTAAGGCTGATGTGTACGTCGGTCAACAGGCATGGATGCAATGAGGTAGTCATTGCCTTTTTCGATAAACTCGATATCAAGATGCTCTCCCATGGTATTTTTACTCATCTTATTGAGATCATCCAGGCTAAAAGCGTTTTTCCAGATCTGATTCATCTGTTTAGTTCGATTTCTGATTGAATATATTGTAAAATTTCATCTACTTCTTCAGGTGAAAAAGAAGGCCAATTGGTCTGGTTTCGAAACCAAGTAAATTGTCTTTTAGCGTAGCGGCGGGTATTTCTTTTAATTAACTCAACAGCATCTATTAAACTGATATGACCGTCAAAATGTTCAAATAATTCCTGATATCCAACCGTCTGTAAAGCATTGAGCTCTTTTTGAGGATACAAACGACGGGCCTCGGCTTCCAATCCCTGGTTTATCATCTGATCTACCCGTTGATTGATCCGATTGTAGAGCTGCTCGCGGCCCATGTCAAGCCAAAGATAAATGGAATGGAAAAAACGAGGAGTTTTAGGTTGATTTAAAAAGCTGGAAAAGGGTTTACCGCTTTCCATACAAACTGACAGCGCCCTCATAAGGCGATGGGGATTTTGTAAATCTACTTTTTCGTAATACAGCGGATCGCGTTGTTTAAGTTGTTTTTGCAGTCCCTCAATGCCTTTAGTGTCAAACAGTTGATTTACTTGATCTTTAACCTCCTGTCTTACCTCGGGAAAAGCATCCAACCCCTCACACACCGCTTTGAGATAGAGACCTGATCCGCCTACGAGAAGAGCTACGTTATGATCTTGATAGACAATTTTTAACGTCTTAAGCGCATCCCGCTCGAAATCGCCTACGGTGTATTCTTGATAAATAGATAAAAAGTCAATAAAATAATGAGTGGCCTCTGCCAGTTCTTCATTTGAAGGTTTAGCTGTGCCAATATTCATTTCTTTGTAAAATTGTCTGCTGTCAGCAGATAAAATCGGGCATTGAAAATGTTTAGCGACCTTTACAGCCAGAGCAGATTTCCCCACTGCTGTCGGACCACCAATTACGATCAAGACTTTTTTATTTGACAATTTTTAATCAACTTCGTTATAAAATAAGCGGTGAATAAAGCTGCTTGTATAATAGAGTATCCTAACAACAACATCTATGGCTCCATCAATCCGTCTGCTATTCTTAATTTTTTTTGCTCCTGTACTGTCTTTTGCCCAGGAAAAACTATCGCCGGATGAAATTCACGAGCGAAGATATCAAAAACGAATTAAACAAGAGTACCTCGAAGGGGTTTATATACCTAAGGACCTTGGAGACGTCTTTGTCCGGTTGAATAAGCTTATCGATCCGAAATCAAAAGGTAAATTTAAACGTTTGCCGGAGGAAGAAGCTGGAACACGTTTACATTTTAGCCTTGGTAGATGGATTATTTATAATTGGGGTTTTTATGAGGGTTCCAGATTATCCCATTACTTAAAAGGGCTTGGCTTAAGTTATCCGGATGATATGGCCAGATTTATCATCATTACTTATCATCGGTATTTGAATGATGAGCAACTCAATGTAAAAGCTTTGTCCCAACAATTGGTTGAAAGACGTAAAGAAGAGTGGAGAGAAGAAATGCGTGAAGGAGAAATCCTCCACAAAGAAACCCGGAAAAGGCCCGTTGAAGACCAAAACAGATGAAATTAAATTAAAAGACAGATAAAAAACAACCTTCTCTTTTCCTTCAGAAAAACCTGATAACCAATAGGTTTTTCTGCAGCTGAAAAGTGAGAGGAAAACGATATTTCTGGATACTTAGCAAAATGAGTTTGCTGATCAAATTTTTCAAATATCTTTGTTGCTGGATTTTACCGGCATTGAAGAACAAAATGTTATTTGTGGGAAAATTAGTTAAGCCCTATCAGGAAGAAGGAAGCAAAAAAGAACAAGTTGGTGCAATGTTTGACAATATTGCGCCTCGCTATGATTTGCTAAATCGCTTGTTATCGCTTCGTATTGATGTACTATGGCGTAGAAGAGCTATCGGTAAATTAAAACCGTTGGATCCTAAGAAGGTGCTGGATGTAGCTACCGGAACTGCAGACGTTGCACTTGAAGCCGCCAAACAGTTGAAGCCAGAAAAGATCATTGGGATTGATATTTCGAATCAGATGTTGAACGTTGGAAGAGAAAAAATCCGAAAGCGAAACTTACAGGAAATCATTACGTTAGAAAATGGTGATGCTGAAAATCTACGGTTTGAAAGCAATACCTTCGATGCAATTACCGTTGCTTTTGGTGTGCGTAATTTTGAAAACCTGGAAGCCGGATTGCAAGAAATGAATAGAGTACTGCGTCCGGGCGGAAAATTAATAATCCTTGAATTTTCAAAACCGCGTATTTTCCCTTTTAAGCAATTGTATCAGTTTTATTTCAAAAATATCTTACCGATCATCGGTAAACTGACTTCCAAAGATCCAAAAGCTTATAAATACTTGTTTGAATCTGTCCAGGCTTTTCCTGAAGGAGATGATTTTTTAAAAATATTACAACAAACCGATTTCAAATCAGTACAATGTATTCCATTAACTTTAGGCATCTGCTCCCTTTATTCGGCATCAAAATAGTCCTCATCGGCCTATTCTTTGTTACTATTCAATCTTCTGCTGTCGGACAAACAGCAAGAGGTAATTATAACTTTCTGGATTTTCAGCAAAAGCCCTACTATTTCGGAATTACGCTAGGTATCAATTCTTCCAGATTTAAAATATTCCGCTCCGAAAATTTTTTGCTCAACGATAGTATTAGAGTTGCCGAATCGATTGGAGGACCAGGATTTAACCTAGGTATTGTCAGTAATCTCAAGATAGGCGATCATTTTGATTTTAGATTCCTTCCCACTCTCTCCTTTGCAGAGCGGAATATTTCTTATGAATCAACGGTTGAAGATAAAGTCATTCCGCAGCGAAAAATCGAATCCGTATTTGTAGAGTTGCCTTTTCATGTGCGCTACAAATCTGCTCCCTACAATGATATGCGTTTATTCGTGATTGCAGGTATCAAATATTCGTTTGATGTTGCCAGCGAATCCAGAGCCCGCCAGGCCGACGAGCTGGTAAAAATTGCCCCGACGGATTTTGCTGTAGAATATGGTGCGGGAGTACAGTTTTTCTTCCCCTACTTTATTTTTTCACCTGAATTCAAAGTTTCCCAAGGGATCGGTAATATTTTCATTTCAGATGATAATTTGATAGAATCGAGCGTTATCGAAAAGATTTTATCAAGAACATTTACCATTTCCTTCCATTTCGAAGGTTAGTCTAACTGTTTGACATAAGCAATAACCTCGGGAAAAAACTGGTTAAATTCTTTCTTCAATTCAGGGAGTGAAGAAAACAGGGTGTCAACAACTGAATCCAACTGTTCGGGCTTAGAAGTCCTGCGCTTCAACCCGTTGAACGCTCTGGTAATCCCTTTTCTTGTGCGGTAATTATACAACCAGTCATGCTCAATCATGACAGGTAGCGCTTCTTTCAACCGCCCAGGCATGATGTCCAAATAGTTTAATAAAATTTTATAAATCTGCGGGGTAAATAGTTCCAGAGGAATAGGGCAATACGAGTCCCAATCATTTGCCAGCAGATAGTCGTAATAAATATCAATCACCACTGCGGCATATTTGCCATGATCAGGGTATAACCGCCTTACTCCCTGACGAACAATAGGATGATTATCCGTGTACGTATCGATCTGCCGATGTAGAAAAACTCCTTTCCTGATGTGTTCATCCAATAGATCAACCTCTTTGTTTCGGATGTAATCTGCAATAAAATTGCCTACCAAAAGCTTTTCTTCCTGAAAGGATAAAAAAATATGTGCGAGGTGATTCATGGTCATTACTTGTAATGAAGAAAAAAATTATCTTTGCGGCTCATTAAAATAATTGGTATGGCTTTACAATGTGGAATCGTCGGATTGCCAAATGTAGGAAAATCTACGTTATTTAATGCGTTAACAAGTGCGAAAGCGCTTGCCGCAAACTATCCATTTGCTACAAAAGACCCCAATGTAGGAATTATCACCGTTCCAGATACTCGCTTAAATAAACTGAAAGAATTGGTCAGTCCCCAAAAGGTCATTCCAACAACCATTGAAATTGTAGACATCGCCGGCCTGATCAAAGGAGCTAGTAAGGGGGAAGGACTAGGCAACCAGTTCCTGGCCAATATCCGGGAAGTTGATGCCATTGTTCATGTGGTGAGATGCTTCCAAAACGATAATGTTGTCCATGTCGATGGCTCCGTAGACCCGGTGAGAGACAAAGAAATTATCGACACAGAATTGATCTTCAAAGATATCGAAACGGTCGAAAAGCGATTGGAAAAATATAAAAAGCAAGCTAAAAGCGGCCAAAAGGAAGATCAAAAAGCGGTAGAGATCGCAGAAAAGATCCTCGCTTCCCTTGAAGCAGGAAATCCAGCCCGCCTAATTGAGCTAGAGGAAGATGGACAGGCTATTTTGAATGACATGTTTCTGCTTACCGACAAACCTATCCTTTATGTATGTAATGTGGACGAAGATTCTGTTCATGAAGGAAATGAATTCACTCAACAATTTAAAGAAGCGGTTAAAGAAGAACCGGCAGAGGTCATCCTTATCAGCGCCGGCATAGAAGCAGATATTGCTCAACTCGATACCCAAGAAGAAAAGTTGGAATTTCTGGAGGATATGGGGCTAAAGGAACCTGGGGTTAACAAACTGATCAGAGCTTGCTATAAACTACTCAACCTGATCACTTACTTTACCGCAGGAGAAAAAGAAGTACGGGCCTGGACGATTACCGAAGGTACCAAAGCCCCGCAAGCAGCCGGGGTAATCCATACGGATTTCGAAAAAGGGTTTATTCGGGCAGAAGTCATCAAATACAATGACTATGTTGCCCTGGGTTCCGAAAGTGCCGTAAAAGAGGCCGGAAAAATGGCCGTGGAAGGAAAGGAATACCTAGTCCACGACGGAGATGTAATGCATTTTAGATTCAATGTTTAAATACTTTGCCATATACAAACCATTTGGCTATCTGAGCCAATTTACGAAAGAAGCACCTGACCATCAAACGCTCAAAGATATACAGGAATTTCCACCCGATGTTTATCCCGTTGGAAGACTAGATAAGGATAGTGAAGGGCTATTGATATTGACCAACGACAAAAAGCTCAACCATCACCTCTTAAATCCTAAATTCCAACACGCCAGAACCTACCTGGCTCAAGTGGAGGGTATCCCGGATAAAACCGCTATTCAACTGTTATCAAAGGGGGTATCGATCAAAGTCAATAAAAAACAATACCAAACCCTTCCAGCCAAAATTGAGCTGCTGGAGCAACCTCCTGAATTACCCGAACGAGACCCTCCCATTCGCTTCAGAAAAAATATTCCTACCTCCTGGTTAAAAATAACCCTTACCGAAGGAAAGAATAGACAAGTGCGAAAGATGTGTGCAAAAGTTGGATTCCCGGTACTCCGACTAGTCAGGATAGCTATCGAGCATCTCCAATTAGACTCCCCTACTCCGGGTCAAGTCGTTGTTTTAGAGCAATCTATCCTTTTTGAACTTCTGGGCACAAACAAAAAATAAACTTTTTGTTTTAAAAAATATTTGATTTAAAAACTTTTTGTTTTATATTTGTTTTACAATAAAGATCAAAACCTTCTGTGACATACTCCAGTGTGTTTTGCCTTTACTGAAATAGTGTTTTTTTAAAACAAAAAAAATAAAAAGTTATGTCATCGAATAGATTACCCTCTGCTATGTACTGGAGGACACCAAGTTTTCCATCCATTTCTACTCTTATCAGAAAATACTGGTTCAGGATAATCCTAATTGCCTTTGCCTTGTATTTGCTGATGGAAAAAGACATTAGTTTTCAATTAAAAATGAGCGCGGCAAACCTTTCTTCCCTAACCGAAGACCAAAGTAGTTTTCAAGTGCTGCCGGCAAAACAATTCTTTTCTTCCGATGAACGTCAGGAACCTCAGCAAGAAAAGTCTTCTTCTTTTATTGAAACGATCTTCCCGATCGTAAGCAAAACGGAGATCAGAGATATAGAGGAAGAAGAAGTAACACATGAGCATCATGATCACCAACCTTCAAACGTATCAAAAACTCCAAGCTTTCGAAACCTGACATTCGTCCTCAGTCCTGGATATGCCCGAAAGCATGGGATTCCGCAAAGCACAGTAGATGAGTATATTAATAAGTGCAGAAATTATATCAAGCGATTTGGACGGGTGGCTGTTGCGGAAATGAAAAAGTATGGCATCCCTGCCAGTATTACCCTTGCACAGGGGTTACTCGAAAGCGATGTTGGAGAAAGTAGACTAGCCACCAACAGCAATAACCATTTCGGAATTAAATGTTTTTCCAGAAATTGCCATAAAGGCCATTGCAGCAATTTTACGGATGATTCCCACAAGGACTTTTTTAGAAATTACAAAACAGCATGGGAAAGCTATCGGGCGCATAGCATTTTTCTTCAGGGCGACCGATACAAACACCTTCAAAAACTGGGCACGACCGATTACAAAGGCTGGGCCACGGGACTTAGAAAAGCAGGCTATGCCACCGATAAGCGTTATGCCAATAAATTGATACAAATTATAGAGTTTTTAGACCTTCACGAATACGACAGATAATCTTTCGGGAAGAGAGGGGCGCTCATAGTACCAAAAGGTGTTATGAGCCCCCCTCTCTTACTCCAGCTTATTCTTTTTCCAATAGATCAACCAACGCGTTCATATTTTTTTTTATATCATCTTCTTCGCGCTCGCCTTGAATTTTTTTCACCTTTTCAATAATCCCGTACTGCATATTTAAATCCAGTAAATACCAATACGTCGGAAAAATTATCTCCAATTTTTCTACCAATTGTCGTTGTACATCTAGATCAAATCGCCTTTTATCTTCATCCAATACTTCAAGGAAAAACATTAACACCCGGTATAATTCAGCGCCCACATCTTCGCGAAGCGACAGGAGATCTGGCGGGGCATTTTTCTTACCTACGGTAAGAATCAATTCATCAACCAGAAAAATGAGCGTACCAGAAAAAGCGGTAATAAATTCATAGCAACCAATGACTTCCTTCCCAAACCGCTCCGTTTGGTGAAAAGGTTCTTTATATAAAGACAATACGTCATTGGGAAGCGCAGTGTATTGATCAGCCAACAGCAACCTCTTATCCAGGGCTATGGCGGTGTCGATAAGTGGGCTAAAAATCTGAGGATCGGTAATTTTATCAAAAATAATTCCTGATTCCGGATTACCTTTTCTCGGGAGGGTATATTTGTCTTTTCCTCTGATTTGCTTGAGAATTTTCATTGCCTTTTTATAATCTTCTAGCGACCAATTTGCTCTAGGATCAGGTATGCGCATAGCCACATACAAATCTAGAGAAACGGAATTATCGGGATGGGGTGGCACCCTTTCCTGAGATAGAGCAATAGCTGTTGCCAATCCGAAGATCAAGAATAAAACGGCTTTTTTTAAGATCATCTAACTAAAATATTTTTCCTCGACCAAAGGCTTAAACTGGTCCCAATTTAAGATTGAAGGAGGCATAGCCTTTACAAAAACAGGCTCTTTTTTAACGGGATGCATAAATTTCATATGAATACAGTGCAGACCTATGGAACCATCATCAAGAGGTTGAGGCGATCCATACTTTAAGTCCCCCCAGATAGGACTACCCAGTTTTGATAATTGTACTCTTATCTGATGCGGTCGGCCTGTCTTCAAGTTGACCTCCAGAAGATGATAGCCCTCTTTTTCGCCAATCAGTTTATACGTCAATACTGCCTTTTTTGCATTTTTAGCCCGGCTACTTTTAAAATCGTATGCCTTTACTTTATTTTTTTCACGATCCTTTATCAGATAATGGATCAGCTCACCTTCGATGGGGTAAGGGCGTTCTTTGACAATCGCAAGGTAAGTTTTTTCCATTTCGCGTTCTTTAAATAATTTATTCATTCGAGAAAGCCCTTTGCTAGTGCGGGCGAAAAACAAGACACCGCTTACCGGTCGATCGAGCCGATGGACGATCCCCAGGAAAACATCGCCAGGCTTCTTATATCTTATTTTGATGTATTGTTTAACGAGCTCTGCCAGCGTAAGATCTCCCGTGCTGTCTGCCTGAACCAACCAACCGGCAGGTTTGTTAACAGCGATATAGTGATTATCCTCATAAATAACTTTCAACCGACTCAAATCCATAAGATCTTTTTTATTGTTTTTAATCAAAACGTTGGGAAAAAAGGTTGTAATTTTCCAACATTACCTACTACTTAAGCGGCAAATCAAAATTGCTTGTATAATAAATCTGTTCGGCCATTATAGACTAAGTGATTGAATACCTGGAATGAACGCAGGAAATAATGACCGAACTCAAAAAGATTTTTTATACCAATTTTTTTGCCTTACTAATTAAATTAAACAACAAATATAACGCACTTTATTTATGAATTTGAAATTAGGCTTTTCTTCTTGTCCGAACGACACCTTTATGTTTGAGGCGTTGGTTAACAAGCGAATTGATTCAGAAGGACTACAATTTGACATACATATTGCAGATATAAAAGATTTGAATCAATCGGCATTTAAAGCCTCTCTTGATATTACCAAGATAAGCTTTTTTGCATTTGCTCAACTGACTGACACCTACCAGTTGCTTCATGCAGGTAGCGCCTTGGGAAATAACTGCGGCCCGTTGCTGATCGCCAAATCCCATTTAGACCAATCGGATATTTTAAACGGACGCATTGCCATTCCCGGAAAAAATACGACAGCCAACCTATTATTTTCGCTGGCTTATCCGGAAGCTACTCAAAAGGAGGAAATGCTGTTTTCCGAAATTGAGGATGCAGTCCTTCAAGAAAAAGTAGATGTGGGACTCATCATACACGAAAATCGGTTCACTTACCAGGATAAAGGACTTATCCGGATCATCGATCTGGGAGAGTATTGGGAAACTACAGCTCAGAGCCCTATTCCGCTGGGAGGAATTGTGGTTAAGAAAGAATTAGAAGATACCATCAAGAAAAAAATAAACCGTGTGCTGAAAAAAAGCATTCAATTTGCTTTTGAGCATCCCGATATTGTTCTCCCTTATGTACGTCAATACGCCCAGGAAATGGATGAGGATGTTATGAAGCAACATATTAAACTTTATGTCAATCAGTTTTCAATCGATTTGGGAGAAAAAGGGCGTACTGCTATACACAAATTGTTCCGAACAGCTTTAGAAAAAGGGTTGATTAAAGAATTACCGGGGAATTTATTCATTGAACGATAAAATTGAGTTTTAGAACAATAAGCGTGCAAAAAACAACCTAACTAATTGCTTAGCAGTGGATTACTAGGAAAAACAATTGATTTCAGCGTTTAACGATACAGGTAGAGCAGTGATGAAGAATCATTATTTTCCTGAAAAATTTTAGGGAACAATTATATTTGCTGAGAAAATAATATTATTCAAACGAAAAAACAGGAAAAATGATAATAGGGGTACCAAAGGAAATTAAACGCAATGAAAATAGAGTTGCCCTCACACCTGCGGGAGCACTAGAATTAAAAAAAAGAGGACACACCGTATATGTACAGACTACGGCTGGTTTTGGAAGCGGCTTTTCTGATGAGGCTTACACGGATGCCGGTGCAAAAATCAGCAATTCAATCGAAGAAACCTACCAGCTTGCCGAAATGATCATTAAGGTAAAAGAGCCTATTGAGCAAGAATATAAATTGATCAAGGAAGATCAATTGGTTTTTACTTATTTTCATTTTGCCTCTTATGAGCCATTAACAACAGCGATGATTGAGAGTGGAGCGATTTGTTTGGCATACGAAACAGTAGAATTACCAGACAGAAGTCTTCCATTGTTGGTACCTATGTCAGAAGTTGCAGGAAGAATGGCTGTCCAAGAGGGGGCGAAATATTTGGAGAAGCCTTCCCAGGGTAGAGGGGTTCTTTTGGGTGGAGTTCCTGGTGTTGCACCTGCAAATGTACTGGTTCTTGGAGGAGGCATCGTCGGTACTCAAGCCGCAAAAATGGCCTCCGGATTAGGAGCTAATGTTACCATACTCGATATTAATTTATCAAGATTGCGTTATTTGGCGGATGTGATGCCTCCTAACGTTACGACTTTGTTTTCAAACGAATATAACATCCGTAACTTGATTACCCAGGCCGATCTGATCGTGGGCGCGGTATTGATACCCGGTGCCAAGGCACCAAATCTGATCACCAAGGATATGCTAAAGGACATGCAACCCGGCACTGTATTAGTAGATGTTGCAGTAGATCAGGGCGGCTGTATCGAAACCTGCACGCCAACTACACACGACGATCCTATTTTTGTGATTGACGATGTGGTGCATTATTGCGTTGCCAATATGCCTGGTGCGGTCCCTTATACTTCAACTATAGCTTTAACCAATGCAACATTACCTTATGCCATTCAGCTGGCTGAAAAAGGTTGGCAGCAGGCATGCAAAGATAATCATCCGTTGAAATTAGGACTGAACGTAGTGAAGGGTAAAGTCGTTTACCAGGGAGTAGCTGAGGCTTTTAACCTTCCGTTGGAAGATGTAAATTCATTAATTTAAGATGGATAGGAACTGACCTTACCGCAGGTACAGTTTCATTATTCACAGCTGACGGAAGAAGATTACTTTATCAGGAAATTAATAATCAGACAATGACGTTGGAAGTTGACTTTCTGCCTAAAGGTCCCTATTTTCTTCGCATAGAAAATGACAATAACTATTTTGTTTATCCGATTATAAAAGAATAATGAATGCTAGACACGAAAACACTTTCATCCCAGGAGCTCATTCAACTTGAAGATCAATACGGCGCACATAATTATCATCCGTTGCCGGTAGTATTGTCAAGAGGTGAAGGCGTTTATATGTGGGATGTAGAAGGTAAAAAATATTATGATTTCTTAGCCGCCTACTCTGCCGTCAATCAAGGGCATTGCCACCCGAGGATCATCAATGCTTTGAAAGAACAGGCCAACACGCTTACCCTTACTTCCAGAGCATTTCACAATGATGTACTGGGAAGGTATGAAAAGTTTGTAACCGATTTTTTTGGCTATGACAAGGTATTGCCCATGAATACGGGAGTAGAAGGAGGAGAAACGGCCATTAAGCTCTGTAGAAAGTGGGCGTATAAAGTTAAAGGAGTGCCTATTAACCAGGCAAAGATCATCTTTGTTCAAGGCAACTTTTGGGGAAGAACCATTGCTGCTGTTTCAACTTCTACCGATCCCTCCAGCTCGCAACACTACGGTCCGTATGTACCGGGGTTTGAGATCATTCCCTACAATGACCTGGAGGCCCTAGAGAAGGCTCTGCAGGATCCAAATGTAGCCGGTTTTATGGTAGAACCCATTCAGGGAGAAGCAGGTGTAGTCGTTCCTGATGAAGGTTATTTAAAAGGAGCCTATGATTTATGCCAAAAAAATAACGCGCTCTTTATTGCTGATGAGGTACAGACAGGCATTGCCCGGACAGGCAGGTTGATCTGTTGCGAATACGAAGGGTTTAAGCCTGATATTTTAGTTCTTGGTAAAGCATTGTCAGGAGGTGTTTATCCCGTTTCAGCAGCATTGGCAAGAGATGAGATCATGCTGACGATAAAGCCGGGAGAACACGGTTCGACGTTTGGCGGAAATCCGTTGGCCTGTGCTGTTGCAATGGAAGCGCTCAAAGTGGTAAAAGATGAAAAACTCGCTGAAAATGCAGAAAGACTAGGCCATATTTTTAGAGGACGAATGGAAGCATTAGTGCAAAAATCAGAACTTGTCACTTCAGTACGAGGAAAAGGGTTGTTAAACGCTATCGTGATCAATGATACAGAAGAACACAATACCGCCTGGAAAATATGTCTTAAACTGCGCGATAATGGCCTACTAGCCAAACCAACGCACGGCAATATCATCCGTTTTGCCCCTCCTTTAGTTATGACGGCGGAACAACTGGACGAGTGTTGCTCCATCATTGAAAATACTATTTTAAATTTTACTCCATAATTTTTCTACGGGCTGTTCGTTAATTTAAACTGACAGCCCGTAGTATTTTTTCCAGCCATTTTTTCCTAGCCGATACGATTTCATCGAGTTATATGTTAAATTTTTGATAAATTCGTCGTTTTATCTCAGTATATTTCGGATTTTTATCTTTTTGTTCGGTCATCTTTAGCCAATTCGCAAAACCAAAAAGGATTATGCATTTAAAAAAGTTAACCTTTCTAATTTTCATTATCGGATGGTTGGGAACTTCCTATTGCCAGCAGTCTTCTATTTTCACAGAGGCGAATCGACTTTTCAAGACAGGGGTAGACTACTTTGATAAGGGATTATTCGGTTTTTCGCAGAAGCAGTTCGAAAAAACCATAGAAATGATCCGGCAAGCCAATGAGCCCCAATACGAACAACTAAAAATGCGGGCCGAACTCTTCTACGCCAAATGCGCAGTCAGGCTAAATCAACCGAATGGCGAATTACTTGTACTCGATTTCTCCAGAAAGTATGACCCCGACCCGCTCGCCCAGCAGGCATTGATAGAAATGGGTGATTATTATTACAACGAACGGGATTATGAAAAGGCTATTGAGTTGCTGGAACAAGTAGATTATTTCGGATTAAGTAAAGATCAGCGATCCGAAGTTCTGTTTAAATTGGGCTACTGCCAGTTCGTCAAAAAGGATATACGCTCTGCCAAATCCAATTTTAAAAAGATCAAAGAAGTCGAAAACCAGTTTTATTATCCCTCCAACTACTATTACGGACTTACCGAATTTTTTGACAATAATTATGATTTGGCTATTTCCGCCTTTCAACGGGTAAGCAACTCTAAAAAATATCGTAAATATATTCCTTATTACATTACCCAAATTTATTTTGCTAAGGGAGAATACGACAATGTTATCAAATATGCGGAGCCTAAAGCAGAGGATAACAGTTACCGCAAACTACCTGAGATCAATATGCTGATCGGGCAGGCTTATTTTGAGCGGGGAGAGTATAAAAAGGCATTGCCTTTTGTTCAACGCTTTGATGAAAGAGGCCGCAATAAAAGCAAAGAAAATTACTATCAGATTGGATATATTTTTTACGAAAACGAAAAATATAAAGAAGCGATAGAAAACTTTGAGCAACTGAGCAACGAAGATAATGAGCTCGGCCAAAGTGCCTTGTACAATATGGCAGATGCCTACCTCAAAATTAATAAAAAAGATTTTGCTCATAATGCATTTGCATTAGCAAGCCGGATGGAACACGACCTTATTCTGCAGGAAGAGGCGCTTTTTCAATATGGAAAGCTATCTTATGATTTGGGCTATGACAGAGATGCCATCAATAGCTTTGAGCAAATCCCTCCTCAATCAAAATACTACCGGGAATCACAAGAATTTATGAGCGATCTCTTGCTCAATACCGGCGAATACTCCCAGGCAATAGAAGTGATTGAAGAACTAAATAACCGCACTCCCAAAATGCGGGAAACCTACCAGCAAGTAACCTATTTAAGAGGATTACAACTGTATAAAGACGGAAAACTGGAAGAAGCTGAAGAACTGTTTAAAAAATCATTGGATGAACCGGTAGACCAAAATACCAGAGCGCTTGCCATTTTCTGGAAAGGAGAAATCGCACACAATGAGCGAAAATATAACCAGTCTATAACGGAGTTAAATAAATACCTGAGTCTCGCTAAAACCATCCCTGACTTACCTGATGAAGCTAGTGTTTTTATAGCTAATTACACGCAGGGATACAATTACCTTAAACAAAAAAATTACAATACAGCCTTTGGTTATTTCACCGATGCCATCCAGGAAATCAAGCAAAACTATAATCAAGTCCAAAACCAACTGGTTCGAAATCAAATTTTGGGCGATGCTGTATTGAGAGCAGGTGATTGCCAATTTAAGCGCAACGAATATGACGGCGCCATCGCTTATTATGACGAAGCCATTCAGGAGCGTTTCTCAGGATTTGTCTATGCGCTTTACCAAAAAGCCATTATTCAGGGACTCCGCGGCAATCAAACCGGAAAAATCATTTCACTGGAAGAAATTGCTGATGAATATCCTAATACTCAATTTGCAGATGATGCCTTGCTCCAGTTAGGAACAACGTACCAAGAAATGGGTAAACTGTCCATGGCTAAAGATCCTCTACTCAGGTTGGTTAACCAATATAAGGGCAAGTCTAACCTGATCAATAAAGCGCTGCTAAAGCTCGGTTTGATTAGCTACAACCGGGGAGATACAAATGCAGCTCTGGAATATTACAAAGAGATCTTCCAGTACAATCCCGAAGCAGATGAAGCTAATAGCGCTCTGGCTGCAATAGAAGAGATCTACGTGGACGATTTGAGCGAGCCGGATAAGTACCTGGATTTCCTGGAATCTATCCCTGGATACGATGTAAATACGGCTGAGAAGGAATCCATCCAATATCAAGCTGCCGAATCTCAATACGAAAACGGTAATTACTCCAAAGCTGTCTCTTCTTTTACTAACTACTTGCGTAAATATCCTAATGGAAGGTACAGTTTGAAAGCCCATTATTATCGAGGCGAATCTCAGGCAGTTCTTAAAAACTATAGCGAAGCTTTAGTAGATTATGACTTTATCGTTGGAAAGGGATTGAGTAATTTTTATGTTAAGGCGCTAAGAAAAGCGGCGATCATCAGCTACATTCACGAAAAGGATTTCGACCGTGCATTCAACTATTATTCAAAAATGGAAGAAAATGCCATTACGGATGATGAGCGGTTTGAGGCGCAGATCGGAGCGATGCAGAGTGCTTATCAAATAAATCGCACCGAAGATGTATATAACCTGGCTCAAAAGGTCATCAGCAACTCATTGGCCTCTCCTGAGCAGGAAGCAACGGCTTATCTGTACCTCGGCAAAATTGATAACGACCGGAAAAATCACGCGAAGGCCATCAATTACTTCGAAAATGTTATCGACCTTACGGAGAACGAATTAGCGGCAGAAGCCAGATACCAAATTGCCTTTGCTCTTTATATGCAAAGGGATCTGGAAGGCGCCAAACAGAAATGCCTGGATGCCTATCGCGAAAGTTCGGGCTATCCCTATTGGGTAGCCAAAAGCGTCATCCTGTTATCTGATATCCTGACCGAGCAAGGAGATACCTTCAATGCAAAAGCAGTACTCGAAGGTTTGATTGAAAATTATAACGAAGATCCTGAATTGGTCAAAATAGCTAACGAAAAATTGGCTAATCTAAAAGCCATGGAAGCTTCCACCAGAGGATTTAGCGACGACAGTAACGACGGCCTAATGGAAATGGACGAAATTGAAAATAATTAATCCATTAACCTTTATCAATTTAAAAAAAAACCACGCTCTTTTCATATGAATCATCCAACTTATATCTTTCTGGTCTTGTTGATCGTATTTTCAGGGAATGTGATCTTTGCTCAACCCCCTTCGGAAGAACTAGAAACCGAGGAAGTGGAAATCATCCGAAACTTTGAGGCTAATCTGGAAGAAACTGAAAAATTCCTCCTTCAGCCTGATTTACCGGATCAAAAAAAGCAACTTGAAAATTTGAATTATAATATTCCGAAAAAGCCTATTCAGCTAGAATATCCGGCACCAAAGATACGGCCGATAGCTATGCGAAGAGATCAGGCACCACCCGTTTACAACGGCTGGCTGAAAGCCGGATACGGAACGCCTAATTCGCCCTATGCAGAACTGGGTTATAATTTCACTAGCGAAGAAAAACTCGATCTGGGCATCAAACTAAAACATCATTCCGCCAACAGAAAAGCACTCGACAACCAGCGCTTTATGATCAATACCGGAAAAATTGACGGTACTTACTTCTTCGAGGAGGGGTTTGCCCTAAATGCCGATTTGGGATATACTCAAAATCAGGTGCACCTTTATGGCTATGATCATGAAGACACCTCCTTTACCAGAAAAGAGGTGGAGCGAAATATCAACACCCTTGAAATCGGAGGGCGCTTCTTTAATAGCGAAAAAACGGTTGGTGATCTCAATTATTACGCCGATGCCGACTTCTACCTCCTCCGCGAATCTTTTTTGGCATCCAGAGAAACTGGCGTAAAACTAGATTTCGGAGTTACAAAATTCTTCGATGCAAAACATCCGCTATCCATAAAGTTAATCACAGACTTTACTACCTTTAAAGATACTGCCACCCAAAATCTCCATAACTTTTACTTACAGCCTAATTTCACCTTTCATGGAGATCAATTTATGATCAGGGCCGGATTTAATCTGGTTTCAAGCGATGATGACTTTAGATTATTTCCTGATATAGAAGCTAGCGTCGCTATCCTGGGTTCACAAATCGGAGCCTTTATCGGTTGGAATGGAACGCTTCAGAAAAACAGTTTCAGAAACCTGATCGACTATAACCCGTTTGTGGCTTCCAGGTTGAATATTGGAAACACGAGCATCAATGATTATTACGGAGGGGTCAAAGGACGCATTGCAAATATTGAATACAGAGCTCAGGTTGGATATAAAAACACTAAAGACCTGGCGCTCTTCCTAGCCAATCAGGCTGACAGGCGCCAGTTTGACGTACTTTACGATACGGTCAATATCTTTTACCTTAAAGGAACGATCTCTTACACACCGATTAAAGAACTTAGCATCACCGCTTCTTTAGGGCAAAACTTCTTCGATACCAGAAACGTCGAAAAAGCCTGGGGATTACCTGCTTTTGAAAGTAATGTAACTCTGGCCTATACGCCTACCGAAAAGGTAAGGATCACGGCCGAGCTGTTCTTGCAAGATGACATTCCGTTTCTAAATACCGATGGTGAATCTATTAATACCAGTGCATTATTCGATATTAATCTGGGCGGAGAATATTTTTTCTCTAAAAATATCGGCGCATTCCTTCAATTTAATAACCTCGCTGATAACCAACGAGAGCGCTGGCAGGGATACCCGATGATCGGAATAAATATTATCGGCGGAATTATGGCCAGGTTTTAACCCAGCCAGGTCAACCATGTACCTGATCAATATAAACGGCTTCGTCAAAAAAGAAGAAGATGCCATTTTAAGCTCCTCCAATCGGGCATTCCGATATGGAGACGGCCTTTTCGAATCTATTGCCTTTGTTCAGGGGAAAGCGCCGCTATGGGACTACCACATGGATCGGCTTTTCAAAGGGCTTGAACTAGTAAAATTCGAAATCCCCCCACATTTCACCTCCAAATTTCTTTGGAATGAGGTAGTGAAACTAATTACTCCAAAATCCGATTTCAGGATACGAATTACCGTCTATCGGTCCGGCAGAGGGCTTTATGCGCCGGTTAATGACCTACCCGAATTTCTAATAGCAGCCCATAAAGCTGATGACCAATTGACCGAATGGCCGGACAAAGGATTAACCATAACTATTTTCCCGACCCCGGTTTTAGCTCCGGCAGGAGGCATACACAACCTCAAGTCCTGTAATAGTCTTCCTTATGTGCTTGCTGCACGATATGCCAGAAAGCAAAATATGGATGATAGTCTGGTATTGAATACAGATAAAGGGGTGGCAGAGTCTTCTAATTCCAACCTGTTTATTGTCAAAGGAAACGACCTTTTTACGCCTCCATTAGTAGCGGGTTGTGTGAATGGAGTTTTTCGAAATCTAATTTTTTCCTATTTTAGCTCCCGAAAATCGAATACCAATTTGCAGCTCCATGAAAAAAGCCTCGCCATCAATGACCTCCTGACAGCAGATGAGCTTTTTCTAACCAATGCTACAAGAGGAATACGATGGGTAAAACAACTTGACAGCCAATTATTTCACTGCGACATAACAAAGCAGGTTCACAGTGAATGCATGCAATTTTTAGGAATGTAAAACCAACAAAATGAAAAAAATTCTCGTTGCCAACCGTGGAGAAATAGCAGTAAGGGTACTGAAATCAGCCAAAAAAATGGGTATTAAAACGGTTGCCGTCTACTCAGAAGTAGACCGTGACGCTCCCCATGTTCAACTGGCAGATGAAGCGGTCTGCATCGGTCCTGCTCCTTCTAGTCAATCGTATCTCAAAGGAAATAAGATCATCGAAGTCGCCAAATCCAAAAATGTAGATGGCATACATCCGGGATATGGCTTTTTAAGTGAAAATGCAGCTTTCGCGAAAGCAGTGGAAGATAGCGGCATCACCTTTATCGGACCTAGCCCCTACTCTATTGAATTGATGGGCTCCAAACTGGCAGCAAAGGAAGCTGTAAGCAACTACGATATCCCAATGGTGCCCGGCGTGGACCATTCCATCACAGACTTTAATGAAGCAAAATCCATTGCCGAGCGTATTGGGTTTCCAGTGCTCATTAAAGCTTCCGCAGGTGGTGGTGGAAAGGGTATGCGCATTGTAGAGCGCATCGAGGATCTAAAAGAGCAGATGGAGCGGGCGATCAGCGAAGCGAAATCCTCCTTTGGCGATGGTTCTGTATTTATCGAAAAGTACGTTACCTCTCCGAGGCATGTAGAAATACAAGTCCTTGCCGATACGCATGGCAATGTAGTTCATCTTTTCGAACGCGAATGCAGTATTCAACGACGCCATCAAAAAGTTGTCGAGGAAGCTCCTTCCGTAGTCCTTACTCCCGAATTAAGAACAAGAATGGGAGCAGCAGCGGTAGATGTAGCCCGCTCCTGCAATTATACCGGTGCAGGAACTGTAGAATTTTTGATGGATGCAAACTTAAACTTCTATTTTCTGGAAATGAATACCAGATTACAGGTAGAACATCCGGTTACCGAATATATTACAGGCGTTGACCTGGTCGAGCAACAAATAAAAATCGCCCGTGGAGAATCCATCAATTTTGCTCAGGAAGACCTTTCCATCACCGGCCATGCCGTTGAGCTAAGGGTCTATGCTGAAGACCCGTTTGATAATTTCAATCCAAATATCGGAAAGCTGAAGACGTATATCCTTCCTCAAGGGGAAGGCATCCGAGTAGACGGCGGGTATTACGAAGGAATGGAAATGCCGGTCTATTACGATCCCCTTATCTCCAAATTAATTACCTACGGAGAAACCAGAGCTCAGGCCATTCAACGGATGCTGGAAGCTATCAGTCAATATCGTATCGAAGGTGTGCAAACAACTCTTCCCTTCGGAAAATTTGTGCTGGAAAATGAACATTTTCTGAATGGTAACTTTGACACCCATTTTGTCAAAAACCATTACAGCCCCGAAAAAATAAAAACTAAGGAAGAATCAATGGCCCCTATTGCCGCTAAGTTGGCACTTAAAATATTACAGGAAGAAAAGAGACACCTTACTGTTCCTAAAAAAATTGACTCTAATTGGATTAAGCGAGGCTAAGCGGCAAATCAAAATTGCTTGTATAATAATTTGTTCGAATGAAATTGGCTGAATAATTGGGGAAAACCTGTTTAATACAGAGTGCTGATATACAGGGAAATAAGAGAAAAAAGTGGTAAAA
>CAZHOV010000017.1:0-47247 GCA_964534315.1 uncultured Saprospiraceae bacterium
CATTATTCATTATTCATTATTCATTGCACATTGAAAATTACACCAACCCTCTACTTATAAGTACCGTATATTATAAAAAGGTAACTGTTAAAGTTTTTTAACAAAAAAATATGTGATGAAAGATCAAAGAATAATTCAAATGTTAGCGGGCTTGTTTTTATTAGCAGGTATGCTCTTGAGCTGCACTGATGATACAGCCGAGCCGACGCCCCCGGATCAGAATGACCCGGCAACAATGTTCACCTGTGAAGACAATGAGGAGGTCTGCGCCCTGGCTTCGGATCAAACCGAGTTTGGGCTAAACCTCTTTCGGGAAATCCATAAGCGGGATGCAAATAATGTCTTTATTTCTCCCCTCAGCGTATCTACTGCCCTTACCATGACTTTAAACGGAGCGAAAGGACAAACTTTTGACGATATGCAACAAACACTTGAGCTGGAAGATTGGCAGTTGCAAAACGTCAATGAAGCCTATAAAGCTATTCTGGAAGTTCTGCCGGCTCTCGATCCGGATATTGCCATGGAAATGGCTAATTCGATCTGGTCGAAGGAAGGGTATCCGGTACATCAGGAATTTCTGGAGGTCAACCAAAATTACTTCTCCAGCGAAGTGAAAGAACTCGACTTTTCTGCCCCTGACGCTGTTGATATCATCAACGGTTGGATCGAGGATAACACCAACGGATTGATACAAGACGCACTAGACATGATCCCCGCATCGACCGTCATGTATATTATCAATACGATCTATTTTAAAGGAACCTGGCGGTACGAGTTTGACGAGGAGAAAACCTACCAGGACCAGTTCTTTAATTTGGATGGTAGCTCTACGATGACGGATTTTATGGTACATGAGGCAGTCGCGTTCCCCTATTTTGAAAATGACCTTTTAAAAGCGGTTGATCTACCTTACGGGAATGGCGCTTATTCCATGACTTGCCTGCTTCCCAAAGAAGGCAGAACGTTGGATGAGTTGATCAATAATTTGAATATCCAAAACCTCAATAGCTGGTTGGAGCAGTTTCAAAAAGATACGATAGCCGTCTTCTTGCCCAAGTTTACTTTGGAGTATAAACTCCTGTTAAACGACGTACTCAGTGCTATGGGTATGGAGATCGCCTTTGGTGGTGGGGCCGACCTGACCGGTATTGCTGATGCTGACCTCTATATCAACCGGGTTATACACCAAACTTATGTAGAAGTTGATGAGAAAGGCACTGAAGCAGCCGCTGTTACGATCGTGGAGATCAATGAAACTTCGGCTCCTGCCTATCCTACGATCAGAATGGACCAGCCTTTTGTCTTTATGATCCGCGAGAAACAAACGGGAAGCGTCCTGTTTATCGGCAAGGTTGTCGGGCTGTAGCGAAAGCCAGACTACCACAGTGGGTATGAAGATTATAGAATGAGAGAATCAGACTTTTATCCTGTTGTCTGGTTCTCAGGTTTTCGCGTTATCGTTTTTTCTTCAATATTTTTGAGAATCTCTTTGGACTGATTGAGCGTCCTGACGCCGTCTTTAACCAGCATAAAGTAGCGATTGGTCTTTTTGAACGATAAGCCAAAACGATGGCCTTTGGAAGAAACAAAGTTGAGAATGCTTTGGAACAATTCTGTTTCGTAAAAAGCAGACTGCGGATTGGAGACAAAATAGCAGCGTAGTTTATTATTTTTCAAGATTACCTTTTCAAAACCTAATCGTTTACACACCCAACGCAGGCGCAGACCATCAAAGAGTTCTTCGACCTGAGAGGGGAGGTGATCGCCAAACCGGTCCTTGAGCTTCTTGCGGAAGGCAGTGATCTCTTCTTCTGATTCGATCTGGTCGAGCTCGGTGTAGAGGTTTAGGCGCTCTTGAATGTTGCTGACATAGCTGTCGGGTATCAGCATTTCAATGTCTGTATCGATTTGTACATCCCGGACGTATTCTTTCTTTTTGTCTAGTTCTTCTTTAAATAAGTCTTTAAACTCAGTTTCTTTCAATTCCTGGATCGCTTCTTCCAGGATTTTTTGGAACGTCTCATATCCGATCTCCGAAATGAAACCGCTTTGCTCGGCGCCCAGCAGGTTGCCAGCACCACGGATATCCAGATCGCGCATGGCAATATTAAAACCACTACCCAGATCAGAGTGCTCTTCCAGGGTTTTTAACCGCTTGCGCGCGTCGGAGGTAAGAGTGCTCAGGGGCGGGCAGAACAGATAGCAAAAGGCTTGTTTATTGGAACGCCCAACCCGGCCGCGGAGTTGGTGAAGGTCGCTCATGCCAAATTGATGCGAATTATTGATAATGATGGTGTTAGCGTTGGGAATGTCCAATCCGGTTTCAATGATGTTGGTACAAACCAATACATCGTATCTACGGTCGATGAAGTTGACCAGCGTTCGCTCCAGCTCTTTCGGCTCCATCTTGCCGTGAGCCGTAGCAACGTCCACATCCGGGCACATGCGCCGCACCATAGCCGTCACATCGGGAAGCAATTTGACGCGGTTGTGCACAAAAAATACCTGCCCCCCTCTGTTGATTTCGTAATAAATAGCATCCTTGATCAACTCTTCGTTGAAGATGCGGATCTCGGTATGTATAGGGACCCGATTGGGCGGAGGTGTTTTGATGACCGTCAAATCGCGGGCCGCCATCAACGAAAACTGTAAAGTACGGGGGATAGGCGTCGCCGTCAGCGTTAGCGTATCAACGTTGACTTTGAAATTACGAAGCCTTTCTTTGGCTGCTACGCCAAATTTTTGTTCTTCGTCAATGACGAGCAAACCGAGATCTTTAAAGCCTACTTTTTTGTTCAATAAAGCATGTGTACCGATCACGATATCGGTCTTTCCGCTTTTCAGGTCTTCAAAGATCAGCCGTTTTTCCTTTGCAGACCGGAAACGATTGACATAATCTACCGTGACCCCAAATTCATCTAACCGCTCTGAAAACGTTTTATGGTGCTGAAGCGCCAGGATGGTGGTCGGAACAAGCACGGCCACCTGCTTTCCGCCAACCACTGCTTTGAAAGCAGCCCGGACAGCTACTTCGGTCTTTCCAAACCCTACATCACCACAGATTAACCGGTCCATAGGATGAGGCTTTTTCATATCTTCTTTTACATCGACGGTCGCCTTGAGCTGATCAGGCGTATCTTCGTAAATGAAGGAAGATTCCAGCTCATTTTGTAAGTATCCGTCGTCCGGGAAGGCATGGCCTTTAGAAGCTTTACGCTTGGCATAGAGCTTAATGAGCTCGCTGGCAATATCTTTTACTTTTCGCTTGGTGCGCCGTTTGAGGTTTTTCCAGGCATCGGAGCCTAGTTTGCTGAGGCTGGGTTTAGTACCTTCTTTACCAACATATTTGGATATCTTATGAAGAGAGTTGATACTCACGTAAAGGATGTCGTTATTTTTATAGATCATCCTTACCGACTCCTGAATATGTCCGTTGATATCGATCTTTTCTAACCCCGAATACCGCCCGATACCATGATCGATATGGGTAACAAAATCTCCAGGTTGGAGCTGGCGAAGTAGCTTGAGGTTAAGGGCCTGGTCTTTGGTGAAGCCTTTGCGGAGTCTGTATTTATGAAAACGGGCAAAGATCTGATGGTCCGTGTAGCAGGCCAAGTTCAAATCGTTGTCGATAAAGCCCTGGCTCAGTGCTTTGAGAACCGGATGAAATTGAATATTGGCTTCCAGGTCTTCAAAAATAGAGTAGAAACGTTCAATTTGCTTGGGGTTATCGGTGAAAATATAGTTTGCGATCTTTTCTTTCTGATTTCCTTCCAGATTTTCAATTAAAAGTTTGAAGTTTTTATTGAAACTTGGCTGAGGACTTGCATTAAAGGTCGTTTTTTCTTCCAGTGGAATAGGCTGAACATCACTGGAAAAGCAGACGATCGGGAATTGCTCGATGTCTTCGATGATCTCATTAGGGCGTATAAAAGCCCGGTCTCTGAAGACAGAAGCCCGCTCGCTTTCATCGAGCGAAGATATATTTTTAGCAAAGTCCGCCGCTTTTTCAAAACACCCCTGAAGCTGATCAAGGAGGAGTTGCAGGTTTTTCACCCAAATGATTGAATCATCGGGGATGATCTTGAACAGCGACACCTTCTCTTCCTGAGAAAATTTTTTATTGATATTGGGAACGATAGATACTTTGGCAATCTTCTTTTTGGACAACTGCGTATTGGGATCGAACGTTCGGATACTTTCCACCTCTTCATCAAACAATTCGATGCGGTAAGGCCATTCATTTCCGTAAGAAAAAATATCTACGATACCACCTCTGATAGAAAATTGTCCGGGTTCATAAACAAAATCGGTGCGCTCAAAGCCATATTCCACCATCACCTCGATAATGGTGTCGATATCGAGATCTTCATTTGTAGAGATGGTAATTCTGGAATCTGAAAGTACTTTAGGAGCAACCACCTTTTCGAAGAGCGCTTCCGGGTAGGTTACCATGATCTCGCCTGCTGATTTAGAGGCGCTGATCTTATTGATCACCTCTGTACGCTGAAGCACGTTGCTGGTATTGAGCTCCTCGAAATACATGGGGCGCTTAAAGGAGTCGGGAATGAAGTGAATGGTCTTTTTATCAAAAAGATTCTCCAGGTCATTCTGCAGGTAGGCCGCCTCTTCCTTATCGTTGGCGATGATCAGAAAATACCTGGGATTATTGAAATAGGTTCCTGAAATGACAAAGGAATCCTGCGCACCTACCATTCCGGCGATTTGTTGCCGGCAAGGTGTTTCCCCATCGATGAGCTGGGCAATTCGTTTTACTTTAGGGTCTTCCTGGTAAAGCTCCAGGATACGATTTAAATTCTCCACGAAATACTTAACGGATACGATGATCGAATGTTGAGACAAAGGTACGATTAATCGTTCGTATTTAGTTTCCTTATTTGTGTGTGCAAGGTGTTTATTTATTTTTTCTCTATTTTAGGCATAAAAAAGACGATGTCTAAAAACAGCCCCGTTTCTGCGCTTGAGCGTCAACGTGAAATCTTTGTCCGAGGGATTAGCGGTAATACGCCGGTTATCCCTACCCATTTCCGTCAGTTGGAACAGCTGGCGGAGAAAGTATTAGCTAAAAAAGCATTTGCCTACATTGCTGGAGGGGCAGGAGTTGAGACCACAATTCTCCAAAATGAAAAAGACTTTCAAAAGTGGAAGATTATTCCCCGGGTGTTAGAAGATGTGGGGGAGCGCGATACGTCCATTCAACTTTTTGGAGATGATTATCCTGCTCCTTTCCTACTGGCTCCGATTGGTGTGCTTGATCTCGCTCATCCTAAGGCAGATCTGGCTGTAGCTAAGGCTGCCGGGAAGTTAGGAGTGCCTATGATCTTTTCCAACCAGGCTTCTTACCCGATGGAAGAGACGGCAGAGGTGATGGGAGCTACCCCCAAATGGTTTCAGTTGTACTGGAGTAAATCCAATGAGTTGGTTAAAAGTCTGGTGAAGCGGGCTGAGCAGGCAGGGTGTACCGCCATAGTAGTTACATTGGATACGACCATGCTCGGCTGGCGCCCACGCGACCTCGATTTAGGGTATCTCCCGTTTATGGAAGGCAGAGGGATTGCCCAATACACCTCTGATCCGGTCTTTAATGCCATTATCGATCAGCCTGATGAAGAACCCCAATTGTCCACCAAACCACCATTGACATTTCAGACTATTGCTTCCATCTTCCGGTTGATGCATCGTTATCCGGGTGGTTTTTTCAGCAACGTGCGTTCTAAGCGCCCTTTAAAAGCTGTTCGTACATTTATCAATATCTATTCCCGTCCTACCCTTCAATGGGAGGATCTTCCATTCTTGCGCGAGCTTACGGACCTGCCCATTCTGCTCAAAGGAGTCCTCCACCCAGACGATGCTCACCGGGCAATTGATTATGGTATGAACGGCATCATTGTCTCGAACCATGGCGGCCGGCAAGTCGACGGAGCCGTCAGTAGTGTGGAGGCCTTGGTTCCCGTCATAGAGGAAGTGAAGGGGCAACTCCCGGTTCTGTTAGATAGCGGTATTCGGAGCGGCTCGGATATTTTCAAGGCTATTGCCTTGGGGGCGACGGCAGTCTTATTAGGGAGACCTTATGTTTATGGCCTGGCCATCGCCGGACAACGAGGGGTAGAAGAGGTGCTCAAAAATTACCTCGCTGAGTTCGAACTAACAATGGGCCTGGCGGGGTGTAGGAACGTGGAGGAAATTAAGAATAAAGAATTAAGGATGAAGAATTAAACATTCTTAATTTTCCTTACTTTTACCCATAAAAAATAATATATGGATACTTCGAAAATACTTTGGAAGCCTTCAAGGTCAGCGATTAAAAACGCCAACGTCAATCAATTTATGGAATGGTTGAAAAGGGAGTGGGGCCTGCATTTTGGCGATTATGATGCCCTCTGGGAATGGTCGGTAGAAGATACCAAAGGGTTTTGGAAGGCCATTTGGGAGTATTTTGAAGTGAAATCATACACCCCATACGAATATGTGCATTCGGACGATCCGATGCCGGATACACAGTGGTTTAAGGGGGCGACGCTGAACTATGCGGAGCATATTTTCAGAAATAAAACAGACCATTATCCGGCAATTATCCATACTTCAGAAAAAGCAGGTCTTCAGGAAGTCAGCTGGGCAGAACTGGAGCAGAAAGTAGCAGCTTTTCAGCACTTTTTACAACGTGAAGGGGTACAGAAAGGAGACCGGGTAGTGGCCTATCTGCCGAACGTGCCGGAAGCAACCATTGCCTTTCTAGCCACCTGCGGTCTTGGCGCTATTTGGTCGAGCTGCTCTCCGGACTTTGGGAGTAATAGTATTGTAGATCGCTTTCAGCAGATAGCGCCCAAGGTGTTGATCGGTGTGGACGGGTATTATTATAATGGAAAACCCTATTCAAAAATAGAAGTGGTCAAAGAGATCATCGAGCAGATGCCTACGGTAGAGCAGGTGGTGATGGTTTCCTTTCTAGGCGATAATGCTGCCGATGCCATAGAAAATGCTGTTAGCTGGGAAGCGGCTACTTCCGAAACGGGAGCAACCATACTCTTTGAGCCCATTCCCTTTGAGCATCCGATCTGGGTGCTATATTCTTCCGGAACAACCGGTAAACCCAAGGCAATCACCCATTCGCAGGGAGGTGTCTTGTTGGAGCACCTGAAATACCTCGCATTTCACAACGATGTTCACCCTGGTGAGCGCTTTTTCTGGTTCTCTACTACGGGGTGGATGATGTGGAATTTTGTGCAGGCTTCCATGCTCTTGGGGGCTACTATTGTATTGTATGACGGCAGTCCGGGCTATCC
This sequence comes from uncultured Saprospiraceae bacterium, assembly GCA_964534315.1. GTDB lineage: Bacteria > Bacteroidota > Bacteroidia > Chitinophagales > Saprospiraceae > CAZHOV01. The sequence goes on from CAZHOV010000017.1 coordinate 7,305, forward strand.
CGATCTGTATGCCATGTGGCAAATGGCTGAGGATGCGGATATTCATCACTTTGGTACCAGTGCCCCCTTCCTTGTAGCTTGCATGAAAAAAGATATTTCGCCAAAGAGCAAATTTAAATTAGAACATCTGCGCTCCGTGAGTTCTACCGGTGCTCCTCTTCCGCCGGAAGGTTTTGACTGGGTGTATGAGCATGTTAAAGAAGATGTTTGGCTCGCTTCTATGAGTGGGGGGACAGATGTCTGTACTGCTTTTATTGGAGGCGTTCCTACCGTGCCTGTTTTTCGGGGCGAGATTCAGCGTCGCGGGTTGGGTTGCGCGATGTATTCCTATGACGATGATGGCAACCGGATTTATGATGATGTAGGTGAAATGGTCATTTGTGAACCAATGCCCTCTATGCCTATTTATTTTTGGAACGATCCCGGCAAAAAACGGTATCTGAGTAGTTATTTTGAGATATTTGAAGGCGTTTGGCGTCATGGCGACTGGCTCCAAATCACAGGTGATAGTCACGCTCTGGTTATTTTGGGCCGTTCCGATGCTACGCTGAATCGACATGGCGTGCGGATAGGTACGGCAGAGATCTACCGGGCTGTCAATAAAGTAGAAGCAATCAAAGATTCGCTGATCGTTAATCTGGAATTGGAAGGCGGTCGACATTACATGCCCCTTTTTGTCACCCTCAATGAAGGTGCGCAACTTACTGATGAAGTAAAAAGCGAGATTAAAAAGACGCTAAGGGCGGAGTACTCTCCAAGGCATGTGCCCGATGAGATCATTGAGGTAGCAGATATCCCATATACCATTAGTGGGAAAAAGCTGGAGACACCTGTCAAGAAAATATTGCTGGGAAGACCGGTAGAAAAGGCTGCCAATAAAGGGGCGATGCGCAATCCGGAATCCTTAGATTTTTTTATAGCATTTCGGGATAAATTGTAGACTACAGGGGGACTCATAATACTTTTGGTGTCTCAAAACACCAAACTTTCATCTTTGACAAAGCCCCTTGAGAAGGTCCATGCTACCAGCTGACGCCCGCTCCGCCGCCGCCAGAGGAGCCGCCTCCAAAGCCTCCGCCGCTAAAGCCGCCCCCGCCACTGAATCCGCCTCCGCCGGAAGATCGTTGCTTGCGGGCAATGGTATAGGTTTTTCTTTTAATATACCCACAGTTTTTGCAGCGGTGAATGTGTTCTCCTTTGCCGGAACTGGAATAGGTAGCCGGGACGATCGTTTGGGTCTCGGCATGGTAGTACGTTTTGAACCGGCATTTGGGGCATTTTTTGTACTTTGAAAACCGCTTGGCGTATCGCAAAATGAGGACATCATCAAAATCTTCCGTTACCCACACATCGTAATCTACCGATCCAATCTCTTCTTCCGTTATCTGCCCTTTTTCCAAATAATCATCTTCTTCCTCCTCACTCAATCTACGCATCGGTTTACCATTCTTTTTGCTAAAGCGAGGCGCATTCCTGAATTTGTCTAGGGTATGGTACAGGTAGATATAGATGATAATATAGGGTATTGGAAATAAAAATATCCAGATCAGCCAGTAGTTTTTGCGCAGCCGGAGGTACTTGTCGTGAAAATCATCTTTGCTGCGTATAACCGTTATAATCCGAATACCCATGATCACTAAAAATAAGAGCGTGATCCCCCCATAGATTAGCAACCAGAGCGGAATGCCAAGAAAATTGCCTGTTGCTCCATTCCTTCCACCCTTTGCCACCCAGCGTGTCTCCGAGCGAATATCTTCAGCCGAGTCAGGATCTTCCAGGATTGTTTTTATTCGGTTTAAGGCAGCAATGATCCCTTTACCATAATTTTCATCTTTGAAGTGAGGTACCAATTCCTGCATACCAATCCGGTAGCAATAGACATCCGGGAGTACTGCTTCCATCCCATAGCCTGTTTCAAACTCCGTACGCCGCTGGTCAATTACGGATAGCATCATCAACCCATTGTCCTTATCGGCTTTTCCAACTCCCCAATAATTAAAAAGTCGAGTCGTAAAATCTTTGGGGTTTTCCAGGCCTATAGAAGTAAGGATGACAACTGTTACCTGGGCTGTAGTAGAGTCTTCAATAGCATAAATGATCCGGTCAATTTCCGACTTTTCCTGGTCAGTTAGATAGTTATCGGGATCACTGATATAAGTATCACCTAAATTATCGGGATTGGGTACCGTAGGCACTGCATAGACTCCAGGATCTCCGAGGTTTTGTCCCCAAAGAAAAAAAGAGATTAAGGTGAATAGAAGGGTTGTTAAAGTTGGTTTCATGTTAGTTAGTAGTGATCAGGAAACAGTAAACGGTGAACAGTGAACAGTGAACGGTGATCAGTTGGGACGTCCTCGTCATTGCTGGTTGGTACGTTCATTGCTGGTTGGTACGTCCTCGTCCCAACCCACACCAATGCTGATTGTGATGTCCTCTTCCCACCCTATGCCACTGCTGGTTGGTACGTCCTCGTCCCAACCCAACTTCCGGGTGCCTCCGGCACCCACTCGCTAATATAAAGATTCCAATAAATAGAACGCAATTTTATTCGTCCGTCCGATCATTTTTTGATTTAGGGCGGAAAGATTAGAAAGCACGATCACGCCCGTTTGCTTTTTCTTATCGAAGCCCATTCCGGAAGTATACCCTCCGGTGCCGCCATCATGAAAATGGAAGGAATGTTGATCTTTTTGAATAATAAGCCATCCCAGTCCCAGCGATAGTTTTTCGCGGGCTTCGAAAGTCTTTTGGTGCGTTAACGCATAAAAGGTGGTGTCGGTTAGATTTTTGTGCAGATACTTCATCATATCTTTAGTACAAGAGAGAATAGAACCCGCTGGAGCCATCGCCTTAAAAGCCCAGTTGACTACTGTATCGCCATAGGCATTTCTGCCTTTGACCAGGTATTTTTGAGTGGTGTCGTTCATGTGAACGGCCGTGTGGGCCATACCTAGCGGAAGGAGGATATGGTCTTGCACAAGCGTTTCGTAGTCCTTTTCGGTTTGGAGTACTAAGATTTGTCCAAGTAGTCCGGCGCCCAGGTTAGAATAGGTAAATTGAGTGCCGGGCGGAGTGTTCAGTTGCATATTGTCAGTCAGGTACTCCGCCATCTTGGTGTAGTCATAGTCACGAAAGACATTGCCACCTGGATTGAACATAGCCGCCATCCCAAAATTATCGGGCATCCTGGGAAGGCCCGACGTATGGTTGGCCAGATGCTTAAGGCGCATCTCTTTCCCTTCCAAGGCAGATTGCTTCAACTCCAAAGGAATCAAATCCTTAACGGGCGTCTCCAAATCAAGCAAGCCGTTCTGCACATAATGCGCCAAAATAGTAGCCGTAAAGGTTTTGGTAATGGAGCCGATTTCAAAAATACGATCACGGTTTTCTACAAATATAAGGGTGTCATTGACCCGCTTTATACCGAAAAAATAATCTTTTCCATCAACCGTAAGGCCAACGGCAAACTGCGTCTCATTGACCACATCTTTAGTTAGGTCATACAAGGTATCGATCTGCCCTTGGTTTAAGAGTCCATCTAAAGGGGAAAGCCCGTTAGCGGCAGGTCGAATATCCTGTGCAAATAAAGGGACTAGGGTAAAAATCAAGAGCGTTAGAAGAATCGTTTTTTTCATATTTCGTTAAGTTTTCTAAGGGGCCAAGAGCTTATGTCGCCACATAGTCCAGAAGTGATATCGTCAGGTATAATGGTTAAAGTGTTGAATGGTTAATAAAATTAGTTTGCATCTCTGATGATAGCACCTCAATTTTCAAATAATAGGCTGAACCGCTGAACCGCTGAACCGCTGAACCGCTTTACGACCCCAGTTTCCGAAATCCTTTCCAAATGATTTCCAGATCGCGTTCGGCCTGGTAATCTTTGGCGTAGAGGAAATTGAGCCGCATGATTGTAGGTGTATTGATCGTTTTAAGGTGAAGGGCATCCAAAGGCGATAATACACCTTTACGGATCTTTGGTAAGCTTCTCATTTTTTCTTTTTTCGTTGCCTTTGCATAACCTACCCAAGATAAGCGTCCTGCCATGACATCAAAAATATTTCGTACAAAGGTGCTTTTTTGATCTACGAACCAAATAGTGACGGGAAGGGTCAATAAAAAGCCGAGACTGAGGGCAAGGTCTAGCACTCGTTTATTCCGGCGGTTAATAGGTTGGGTGATCCGGAATTGAATATCAATAGAGTACAGTTCTCCGGCGGCATTTTTGGAGCTGCTTCCTATGATGCTCAAACTTTCGTCGGGTACGATCTTGTATTCTACTTCCGGGCCCAATTTGGTCATCCAGTTGAGAATGGATTGGGTGGGTACATTTTTAGAGCAGAAAATAATTTCGTGAATTTTGTAAATGTGTACCACTTCATCCAATTGCGCAATTCCGCTAAGAAATTCGTGATGATTAAATTCTTTATCAGGCGAAACGATACCGATGATATTTTTTTGTACTTCCGCCTGAAATAGTAATTCTTTTACCCGTTTGGTTTCTTCAAATGACCCAACGATGATCAGGTTATGTCGCTGCTTTTCCCCAAGTTTGAAATTTTTGAACTGCGTAAAGTGCATTAGAATTCGCTGCCCGCTGATCGATAGGATAGCCCAGAGCAATCCTAAGATGATCAAAGCTCTTGAAGGCCTATACTGTAGATCCAGAAACCCATAAACAGCGGCCAGAATAAGGGTGCCAAAGAGAAGGCCGCGGATCAATCGTTTTAAGTCATAGGGCTCGTCATAACCACCGCTAAAAAAAACAGAGCTTAGCCAAATCGCGATATATAAGGGAACATTAAAATAAAGAAAAGAAGCCGGATAATAGTCGGGATTTTTAAAATGGTAAGTTGCCCAAAAATCTTTCAAAAAATAAAATCCCACAAAAATAATAGTTGCATCAAGGAAGGGGAGGGCAGCACGTTTGAAGAAATTGGAGAATAAAGTCAGAATAGCCCGCAGGTAAATGGCAAAATGAATACCCAGAATAAAAAGGCTGGCTTTTTCGCCAGAAAAATGCTTCCTGGCGAAAATGATCATCGCATTATAAAAAGTCTTTACATAATTTAAACTTCCCTTTTTCGTACTTTCACCTTTGTAGTGAATAATTTTGGTATCTGCAAGGTAGTAGTTTTTATAGCCCGCTTGCTGTATGCGATAGGAAAGATCAATATCTTCTCCATACATGAAAAAGTCTTCGTCCAGATACCCCACTTGGTCTAGTACCGACTTTCGCATAAACATGAAAGCACCTGACAAGACATCTATTTCGTGGTTTTCATCTTTGTCGAGATACCCCAGATGATACTGATTAAATAGCTTTGATTTGGGAAATAAGCGCGAAAGACCAAAGGTCTTACTGAATGCTACCCAGGGAGAGGGAAAACCTCGCTTGGACTCCGGCAAAAATTTCCCCGATCCGTCAATCATCTTTACGCCCAGCCCTCCTCCATCCGGACGGACATCCATAAACGCGATACATTTTTCGAAAGTGTCTTCCTCTACTACCGTGTCCGGGTTCAGAAGTAAAATATATTCGCCCTTCGCTTGTGCAATGGCCTGATTATTAGCTTTAGAGAAGCCCGGATTATCTTGGTTTGCTATCAATATCACCTCCGGAAACTTCTCTTTCACCATATCCACCGAATCATCTACGGAGTTATTATCTACCACGAACACCTCCGCCTCTATTTCCTGCATAGCTTTCCTAACTGATAGCAAGGCCTGCTCCAGGAAGTATTTGACATTGTAGTTGACAATAATAACCGATAGTTTCATAAAAAATCAAGGTTCAGCGGTACAATGGAGTAATGGTTCAGAAGGTTGCAATGGTTTAGCTGTGATGCAAAGATTTATGGTTTAAGGTCGGTTACCTGGCTGCCTCGTCGCTTCTGGTTGAAAGTTGAATTGCGTTATGGCGTTTGTCTCTCCTACGAGCTAATACCTAATTCTTAAAATCCCCTTTGTGTCTTTGTACCCCCTTGCACTTTTTTTTAATATTTTAATTCTTCATTCTCAATTCTTGATTTCCAGCTTTCCTCTGTTTTTCATCACTTCGATTTATACGGTGTTCTGGCCACGATTGATCTGCCCAGAGTGAGTTCATCGGTGTATTCCAGTTCACCACCGAAAGAGACACCCCTGGCGATAGTGGAGATCGTTGTTTTTTCCTGGTCAATATTTTTCGAAATATAGAAGATAGTGGTTTCGCCCTCGATGGTGGGGCTAACTGCCATGATCAATTCTTTGACCTCCGTTTCCTTTACCCGTTGGATGAGGGATTGTATTTCTAGGTCTTCGGGGCCAATACCTTCGATAGGGGAGATTACTCCCCCTAATACGTGGTACAGGCCTTTGTATTGGCTCGTGTCTTCGATGGCCATGACATCCCGGATGCTTTCCACTACGCAAACTGTCGTTTTATCACGCCTTGGGTCCTTACAGATCTGGCAAATCGGCTCGTCAGAAAGATTGTGGCAGTGTTTGCAAAATTTGATATTCTTGCGCATGTCGACAATTGCTTTTCCGAATGCTTCTACTTTGTCGGGTTCTTGTTTGACCAGGTGTAATATCAACCGTAATGCTGTCTTTTTACCGATTCCCGGCAAGGTGGCAAATGCTTCAACGGCTTTTTCTATTAAATTAGATGAAAAATTCATAAATTCTTTTAGTAAAACGGATGAAGGGGGTGATTTGGCTGCTTTTTAGGATTGCATAAAACATTGACAAAGATAGTATCTTTTGATAAAACTTATTTTCTTTGGAAAACCTATCTTTGCATTTTTAGTTTTATATTCAATTTCCTATTATTGAGACAAATTTGAATAAGGAAACGGAAGAATATTCCGCCATTACTATCATTTATAAAAATTGAACAAATTATGGCAGAAATAATAAGAATGCCCCGTATGAGCGATACCATGGAAGAAGGGGTGCTTGTAGGTTGGGAAAAAAATGTTGGTGATTCGATTGAGCCGGGCGATGTTCTGGCTGAAATTGAAACAGATAAAGCCACTATGGAATTTGAAAGTGTCTATGAGGGGGTACTCCTTCATATCGAAGTCGAATCGGGAACGGTTCCGATAGACGGCATCATAGCAGTGATTGGTGAAGAAGGAGAAGATTTTAAAGCCCAACTCGAAGAAGCTAAATCTTCAGAAAATGGTTCTGGGTCTTCTGAATCAGCTTCTGATGAAGGGGCGAATACGGAAGAAACGACTGCTGTGCCTTCTACTTCTCCAGAGCCGGCACCAGCAACTACAACTAATGATGATTCCAGAGTAAAAGCTTCTCCTTTAGCGAGGAGTATGGCTGCGGATGAAGGTGTAGCGTTGGCGGAAGTAAAGGGATCGGGCGATAATGGCCGGATCGTTAAGCGCGATATCGAAGCTTACCTGGAGCGTAAGAAAGAGCAACCACAGCCGGCAACGCCGCCGCCCGCACCTTCAAGTACTCCCGCTTCGGAGCCTGCTCCTGCTAAAGAGAAAGGACCAGAAATCCCGTCTTTCTCCTTTTCTGCTTCAGGTGATAATTACGAGGAGGAGCCTGTTTCCCAGATGCGTAAAACAATTGCCCGAAGATTGGCAGAAAGTAAGTTTAGCGCGCCTCACTTCTATCTGACTATAGAGATCAATATGGATAAGGCGATCAAAACCAGGAAAGAGATCAATGAGATTGCACCTACCAAAATATCGTTTAATGACCTCGTTATCAAAGCTGCTGCTGCTGCCTTAAAGCATCACCCTGCGGTTAATTCTTCCTGGTTGGGTGATAAAATCAGAAGACATAAGGACGTCAATATCGGAGTTGCTGTTGCCGTTGATCAGGGACTATTGGTTCCCGTTGTTCGGTTTGCAGACATGAAAACCCTCTCGCAAATCAATGTAGAGGTTAAAGATCTTGCAGGCAGAGCTAAAAATAGAAAATTAGGCCTGGAAGAAATGGAAGGCAATACATTCACCATATCCAATCTGGGAATGTTTGGCATCGAAGAGTTTACAGCTATCATCAATCCGCCGGATTCCTGTATTTTAGCTGTAGGGGGGATTATCCAAAAACCTATCGTCGAAGATGGCGAGATCGTACCTGGTAACATGATGAAAGTAACCCTTTCTTGCGATCACCGGGTTGTAGATGGTGCTACGGGAGCCCAATTTTTGCAGACCTTTAAAGAAATTCTGGAAGATCCGATCCGGTTGTTGGTTTAACTAACCATTTAATGATTTTGTTATGAAGAAAACCTTGGTATTGGGGGCGTCTCCAAACCCTCGAAGGTATTCACATACCGCAGTGAGGCAACTTCAGGATGCCGGGCATGAGGTGGCACCTATCAGTATTCGAAATGGAGTTATTGGCGGAGAAACTATACTTTTGGGAACACCGAAAATGGAAGATGTCCACACAGTCACGCTTTACCTCAATCCTGCCAGGCAAGTACAATATTACGATTATATCATAGATACCATCAGCCCCAAGCGCATTATTTTCAACCCGGGCACCGAAAATGCAGAACTGGCAAAAATGGCAAAAGAAAAGGGTATAGAAGTAGAATTTGGCTGTACGCTGGTGATGATTTCTGTTGATACTTATTGAAAGTAAATAGAGGTAGAGGAAAACAAAAAAGGCCAGCTCGAGTAATCGAGTTGGCCTTTTTTGTTTCTAAAGATTCGGTATGATTAGAATCCCTGGCGGTTTCCGCCATATTCTTTTTTACCTCTTCCTGCTTTGTTCACTCCACAATCAGGCTTAGCCTTATCTCCTGTATCAGAAGCTTGAGCAACACGGAATTCAACACGACGATTCGTTAAACTTGCACCGTTTGTATCTATGATTGCTTCGGCTTCGCCAGCATAATCAACCATTAAGCGGTTTCTGGCAATTCCATACTTTGATACTAAATAATTGATAGTCGATTCGGCACGATTATAGGAAAGCACTTGGTTGTAGCAATCGCTTGCCGGACGGTCAGCATGACCTCGAACAACCAAACGAAGGTTGTCGTTTTGCTGAAGAACCATAGCAATTTGGTGTAATTTTCCATACTCAGACTGACGGACAGTGTAGCTGTCAAAGCCGAAGTTAACCAATGGTAAGAACCAAGATGGCATCTGAGGAGTAGGTAGCGAATTTCTAAACTCTGCTAATTTAGCATCGACAATGCGGTTTACATCTGGCTCAGTAGTATAGCCAGGATCTGGAACCTGAGCAACACCGTCACCATCAACTTCATATCCTGGAGGCGAGAAAGGCTCTTTATCCTGGTAATCAGCAACGCCATCGCCATCACTATCTAATGTAACCCCTCTTGTATCAGCTGCCACTCCTTCAGGAGTATCTTCTTCCTGATCGAACATGTCGAAAACACCGTCGCCGTCTGAATCTCTTAGCGACTTATCTACACGCTCAGCAACTTCAGCAACATCTTGTGCAAGAAGATCCAAAGGACCTACCCAGTACAATGGTTCCAATCGGTCGCCATTCTTAGTACTTCCGATATTGAAATTAAGGCGTAAGCTAGTATAGTTCAACCAATCAGTTGATTGTGTAAAAGAACCTGTATTTTCAAAACGGTAGCCGTCAAGGTTATCGCCTTCGCTTCCAAAAACAACAAGGATTTGGTGCTCCAGACTCAAGTTGATACTTTTGCTGATCTTGAATGAAATACCTCCACCGAAGTTACCATGCCAGGTAATATCGCTTCCGTCAGTCGGAACACCGCGACCTACTTCAGTTTCGTAATCTCTATCGATGATGGCATCGACATTATCTGCAATATCTTTTCGATCATCTTTTAAAGATTGATCTAAACCATCAGCTACAGCAGAAAAATCGTAAGCAGCGCCGTTACCGTCTGCTGCATCATAGTTGGCAGTAACACCATTGATTCCCCCACCAGCAAGTAGGTAGAAATTCCAACGCTTCAATTGCTGATTGAAGTTAAAGCTGTTTAAATTGAAAACCCCTTGAAGCGAAACTCTCCAGATGTCAGACCGGAAGTTTGGATACCAAGGAAGCTTTGTTCCGTCATAGCCTAAAGCAGTAAGTTCCGGGCTTTGACTAATAGCTGTAGGGCTCAACATTTCGGGCTCTAACCCTCTGGCCTGGCCGTACATAGCGTCTAATCTTAAAGAAAAAGCAAAATCAATAGCCTTTCGGATATGAATACCTGCACCCCAGCCCAACTCAGGCTTAACGTCGCCGGCTACAAATAAATGTCCTCCGTGTACTCCAACTTCCCACTGGTGCTTCTTGTATTTATACAACTTAAGATTATCCTTGTAAGATGACTCTTCCTCTTGCGCAATAGTAACTGTAAAGACAGCAACGAGGAAAAAGGAGAGTAAAAGTAAAATCTTCTTTGTCATAAATTCTATACTTTGATGGTTAAGAGATGATTATCGTTCGTTTTCCGATTAAATACACATAATATTAAAACAGGTACAAATGTATTGTTTTTTTTATTGGCCGCAAATATTTTGAACCGTTTTTTAACAAAACCCTTTATTATCAGTGATTTTTCCCAAAAAGATACATATTTTTCCGGAATTTTGTCAGCAATTCGTGAAAGAAAAACCTTTTAATTGTTTTGAAAACGCATTAAACGGCCGTGGGTTCGAAACTTACCAGCTTTTGTAAGGCTATTTCCAATGCTTTTGAGGCAATTCTCGTATTATGCGAGTGACTTTCATAAATTTCTAACAATGCATCTTTAATAGTGTTGGAGACATCAGTAAAAATTGCTTCGTCAGTTACTATGGCTCCATGCTGCATCAGGTAGGCAAATACCCTTGCCATACCGCAGTTGGCAATAAAGTCAGGAATCAAACTTGTACGCTCGTCTGTATAAATGGCAGTCGGACCAAAGAAAATTTGATCATCTGTGAACGGTACATTCGCACCGCACGAGATTACCTCTATTCCTCCATCAATCAATCGGTCTACCTGATCTCTGGTCACTAATTTGGAAGCTGCACCAGGTATGAAAATATCAGCTCCCAAATCCCAGATTTGATCATTGGCAGCTTCAAAAGAAATGGTATCAGGACTAGCTAATTGATTGCCTTTTTTTTCTACAAATAGTTGCTTAACCGCGGCTAGGTCATATCCTTCTTTATGAATTAAACCACCCGCTCTATCAATAATTCCGGTAATCTTGGCTCCTTGTACCGATAAGTAGCAGGCCGCCGCAGAAGCTACATTTCCCCATCCCTGAACGATTACCTCTTTTCCTTCAACCGATTCCTTCCTGAAAATTTCGTAATAATGCCGAATCGACTCCGCAACTCCATAACCTGTAAGCATATCTGCAATCGCATATTTGTGGTTGTCCGGAACGTATCTGGGGTCTTCAATAATCTTGGAAATGCCATGCCTCAACTGTCCGAGAATACGAACTTGCTCGCCAGCTGTTGATTTGAAATGGCCATTGACAATGCCCTCTTGCGGATGCCATAAGCCTAATTCTTCAGTTATGGGGATTACGTCTTTTAATTCATCTACATTCAGGTCCCCACCAGTACCATAATAGTTCTTTAGAAGTGGAAAAACAGCCTGATACCACCGTTGCAATACCTCATTCCTTCGAGGATCCGAAGGGTCGAAATCTATTCCTGACTTTGCTCCGCCGATATCCGGACCGCTAACGGAAAATTTTATCTCCATTACTTTGGCCAATGAAATGACCTCTTCTTTGGTCAACCCTTTTCTCATCCGGGTCCCTCCACCGGCAGCGCCGTTGCGCAAAGAGTTGATGACCACCCATCCGCGGGCATCTGTTTCAGGATCGTTCCATTCAAAAATAATTTCAGGCTTTTTTTGCTTGTATTGGTTTAATAATATTTCCATATTGTGCTTTTTATTCGGGTAAAGGTACGGCTTATCCCGTTAAAATTTATTATAAATTAGACCCATGTTCGAGAACTGGTTAAAACCATTATCTGCTGCCTTCATAAAAACGATTCCTTGCCCCGAACCTACCTGCCTGGGAAATACCATAGCGTATTACGAGAGCGGATCGGGACAGCTCCTGCCCGGGAGTGTCGCTATTATTGGATTGGATCAACAAAATGCCAATGCGGTCAGAAGCTATCTCTACCCTCTTAATAACCCATGGGGCAATGTACGGGTTATCGATATGGGAAATGTCAGGAAATCTTCTAAATCGTTTATTGTTCCGGTAATTAAAGAGTTGCTGGACAGCCAGGTGTTTATGGTTTTTTTAGGTGGTGACGACCAATTGATGGTTTCTCAATATCTAGGGTACCAGGAAAAACGAAAAACCGTCAATGTGGCTATCGTCAATCAAAAAATTCCATATGATCCGGAAGGTACCATTGATACCTCACCCCTTAATGAAATCATTAACAAAGAACGCAAACATCTTTTTTACCTCAGCTTGATCGGTTATCAAACTCATTACACTTCGAGCAACATTCTGGAAGCTTTTGATCGTCATTTATTTGAATATTGGAGATTAGGGTTTGTAAAACAGCACATGCAGGAATTGGAACCGGTCGTCCGGGACGCTGATTTGTTTTGCTTCAATTTGGGTGCCTTAAAGCTCAGCGATGCGCCCGGTCAGCAGGAAGCTTCGCCCAGCGGATTTACCTCCGAAGAAGCCTGCCAGCTTTGCAGGTATGCCGGGTTGAGCGACAAGTTGACTTCTGCCGGTTTTTTTGGTTTTAAAATAGATTCTTCCGATACCATCACCCCACAGGTAGTGGCTCAAATGAGTTGGTATCTATTAGATGGTTATTTTAGTAGAAAACAGGATTTTCCCGTTTCTACTGATGGGTTAGTAGAGTACATTGTAGATTCTAAAGCGTTTGATTTCCAGATATCCTTTTGGAAAAGTACAAAAAGCGGGCGGTGGTGGATGCAGGTTCCCGTTCATAAAAACAAAAAAAGTTACCGGCATCGGATGGTGCCTTGTTCTTATGAAGATTACTTAAAAACTTCTAATGAAGATTTTCCCGACCGGTTATTAAATGCGATCAGACGCTTTAGCTAACTATTTTTTCGAGCCCCACCTTTCGGGAGCCTTTAACGAGGAAATGCATATTTTTGTATGCTTTCCCTTGCAGCCAATCCTTCAGGTCTTCTATATGACTAAAATGGATGAAACGCTCAGGCAGCGTTAATTCTTTGAATAAATGACCTACCAAAATAACCGGCTCAAAAGAATGCTTTACGAGTTCGGCTACTAATTGCTGATGTTCTTGCGGACTTTCCTCCCCTAATTCCAGCATATGTCCAAGGATAACGCCTTTTTTTTCTACATCCATTTGAGCAAAGCTCTTGATCGCTTCCTTCATACTAGTCGGGTTGGCATTGTAGGCATCGAGGATATAAGTATTGGAGTCTTTTTTCAGGAGTTGTGATCGGTTATTGTTCGGGTTGTAGGCTTCAATAGCTGCTTTTATTTTAGTACCGGGCACGCCAAAATAGCGACCGAGCGTAATTGCTGTAATGATATTATTGTAGTTATACGCTCCATATAGCTGGCTGTTTATAGTAATCGTTTGGCCTGACTCTTCCCTGTATTCCAAATTGACAAATGGGGAGGTATCAATTAATTTATATGAATAAGCAGTATCGGTTTCGCTTTGGGGCTGCCAGGAGCCATAGAAAATTTTTTGGGAGCAGGGAGCTGCCAATTCTTCCAGAAACGGTTCATTTTTATTGATGAATACGGTACCTCCTTTAGCTGCCAGATATCGGTACAGTTCGGATTTTCCCTTTTTGACTCCTTCAATTCCCCCAAAACCTTCCAGGTGGGCTTTGCCGATGTTCGTAATGAGACCGTGGGTGGGATGGGCAATATTGGAGAGAAAATCAATTTCCTTTTGGGCGTTGGCGCCCATTTCGATGATGGCTATTTCCGTTTGGCCCGGGATAGCTAATAGGGATAAAGGGACGCCGATGTGGTTATTGAAATTGCCGGGAGTAGCAAAAGTGTTATAATGACTATCTAGGACGAGGTGACATAGCTCTTTTGTTGTTGTTTTTCCATTCGACCCGGTGATGCCGATGACTGGGATAGTAAGTTGTTGCCTATGGTAGATTGCTAGTTGTTGGAGCGTTTCGAGTACATTGTCTACCAGGATGTACTTATCAGATTGTTGTTCTTGGGGGTCATCGATAATGGCGAATGTGCAGCCTTGTTCAAGAGCATTAGAGGCAAATTTATTGCCGTCAAAATTGCTTCCCTTCAAGGCAAAAAACAAACCATCGGGCACTGCTTGTCGGCTATCGGTAGTGACGTGAGGGTGTTTTAAAAAAAGGTCATATAGGTCTTGGATCTTCATCATATTCTATTGATTAGCTTGGAGGCTAAGAAAACAAAAAAAGCCATTTTGCGGAAGCAAAATGGCTTTTTTTTGATATTAGATCAGACGATTACTTATATCGTCGTTTAACATTTTTTCGATTTTCCCGGAATTTCTTTCCGGCAGTATCTTCATTTCCGGTAGGACCGCCGGTACGAGTCATGGCACAACGGAATCCAACCGAGCGGGAAGTTTGGTCTTCTTGCTTAAATCGGCGGGTGCCAGGAGAAAGCCAATAGGCTCGGTCGGCCCAGGAGCCTCCTTTAACAACACGCGCTTTATCACTAATAAGCGTACTGTTAGTATAGTCGTAAAATGCTTCAGATTCTTTATCACCATCGAGGTAATCGTATACCTTACCACGCTTATAGTTTTCACGGGTGGCCGCTTCGTCGTCTTTTACGTATCGGTATTTGATACGACCAAGGCTGTCCTTTTCTACAGGTCTGCCATCTTCATCAAGCACTTTAGTTTCGAATTTACCACCACGGTAAGGGTTTAAGTCGTGATTTTCAACATCTCTAAGGGTGGAGCTGGTTAAAGGACGGTAAAGGTCCATAGTCCATTCGCTGACGTTACCTCCCATATTAAAAAGACCAAAGTCATTGGGCCAGAAAGAGCGTACCGGAGCAGGAATATGTGCTTCGTCGTTAAGATTTCCGGCCATACCCATATAATCACCAGATCCTCTTTTGAAGTTCGCCATGATCGTACCCTGGTTTTTGTTACGCTTTTGGTAACGTACCGTATTGCCATCCCATGGATAAATTCTACGGTCTGTAATTCTTTCATCCTTTACGGATGCAAGATTACCCTGAAGACCGAGGGCGGCATACTCCCATTCTGCTTCGGTAGGAAGTCGATAAGTGGGAAGTAGAATACCATCTTCAAAGCGGACTTTTCTTTCCCCTCCGGTTCGATAGTCTTTAAGATTCTTTCGAACACTTGGTTCATATTGACCTAAGAGGTAAGATTCCGTATTGAAGTTGTCGGCATCTTTTTGTTCCGGATTTGGATTAATAATTCCTTTTTCAATAAGGATAAACTCATTAACGCGATCCGTTCTCCATTTACAATATTCGTTGGCTTGCAGCCAATTAACACCAACCACTGGATAAAGGTCATAGGCGGGGTGTCGGAAGTAGGTTTCGACAAATGGTTCATTATAGGCCAATTCCTCTCGCCATACCAGCGTATCGGGAAGGGCTTTGTCATGAACTTCCGGGTAGGATTCTCCAAAGACGCGTTTTAACCAGTAGAGGTATTCGCGATAGTCAATATTTGCGACCTCTGTTTCGTCCATGTAAAATGAAGAAACGGTAACTCGCCGTGGTATGGCATTCCAGTCATACGTCACATCCTGGTCAACAATACCCATTGTGAAAGTACCCCCTTCAACAAGAACCAGGTTGGGGCCGGTAGCTTGCCCTTCATAATCAACTTTTTCGTAACCACCCCATTTTTGGTCGTTGTAATTCCAACCGGTGGTAGCGGATTTTTCTTTCTTGGTACAAGAAGTAAATACGAGTAATACACCAAATAATAGTGGAATGAATGTTAGCTTCAGATCCTTTTTCATTTTTATTTTAGATTTTTCCTTTTGGGAATCGAGCGACAAATATAAAGAAATATTTAGTTAATAAAATCGATTTAACGTTTCAAGGATTTTTATTTACGGTTTATGAACGAAATATAGTAGTTCGAATTGTATTTTAGGCAAAAATTAATGAATTTGTTTCAGTTTGAAGACCTAAAAAAAATTTAAGTGTCCAAGCGCTTTCAGCGCTTGTTATTTCTCTTATCGATTATCTGAACATTCTTAAACAATCATTATAGTCTTTGGCTCTGGGCTTTTCGAAATTTAAGGTTAAGGATATTTCGTGGCTTCCTCCTGAATCTCCAGCCAGGTTGGAAAGGGTTAAATCATAACTATATCCGATTTTAAAGATTCCTTTTCTCACGCCGATCAAGGCAATAGCTGCATCCGCATTTGTAAAGGCATGCCGGTACCATAGACCACCAAAAATCAGGCCAGCTCCTGCATAAGTTCCTACATTAAGTTGACCAAAATCCCCCTGTTTTACGAATAAAACATTGGGAGAAATAAAGGCGTCTGTATTTCCTCGGGGCCTTCGGCGGCTTCCCAGGTTAATTTGAGCACCTCCGTGCACCGTTAGGCGCAGGGGTAATCCATTATTTAAATTTCTTCCTCCTTCCAAAAAACCATTATTGGGCGTATTGAGATGTTTTAGAGAAACACCGCCATAAAGGGTCTTGCTATACAGAAGAATTCCTGTTGATATATCAAAATAATTACTACTCAGATCATCCGGTCGGTTTTCATCGGTAGGGAAAGGGGTCCCTCCAGGGCTGACCGACCCGAATTCGGGATCGATCTGGTCGGGGAAGAGCAGTTGATCCCAATCTAGCAACGTTTGTACAAAACTTCCTTCCACCCCCAGTTTGAGGTATAAGTCATCACTAAATTGAACACGATAGGAATATAATCCGCTGATCCGGGTCGTTTTCAAAATACCATCACCCGCATTATCAGTGATAACCATCAAACCCACTCCGCTATTGATGCCTTCAAAAAATTGATCGAAAGAAGCTGCATACGTTACATAAGCATTAAAAGAAGGCCATTGATTGCGGTAATTCAATGCCAGGTATGGAGCGTTGGAATGACCGGTAAAGCCCGGGTTAATCTGTATCGGTGCCGCATAAAACTGACTGAAAATAGGATCCTGGCCGAAGGAGTGAACAGTTATCAGCAAAGAGAAAATAAAAAAAAGTAGTATTTGTCGAATCATTGACTATGGTATTAGAAATTCTGGAAGTGGAAAACAGTAAATTTGCAAGATACGTTACAACGAGAATGCTTTTAATTTTTATTGAACAATACAGTTTTATCGTTAACGTTTCTATAACATTGTTAATTGTTGACAGTCCAAAAATGACCGTCGCGTATTGAACATAATTTGCATTTCGATATTTTGTTTAATGACAAAGGAAATACACAATAATAAATAATTATGAGAAAAATAATACTCTCAACCGGGTTTTTAATTGCAACCTTACTAACATATGCGCAGAATCCGATAATTATTAAAAAAAATATCAATTGGGAAAAAAGTCCCTTCCTATACAGCCCTACTGAAACCTACACCTTAAGTATTTATCGTTTTGACGGGGCCATGTACCACCCCGATCATCCCACTCTTCCGGTCTTTTCTCAGCAAGTATCGCTGGATGGTCCGGGAAACCTGGATGTCAGAGTGCTGGATGTTCGCTACGCCTCGCTGGATAAAGCGCCCTCAGGTGATGATAATTTCCTTTCGAATGAGTTAAATATCACCACTTCTGTTATACAAGAACGTAATACTTTTAAAGGGAATATTCATTTTATTCCCATAATAAAGACCGGTAACAATCGATATGAAAAGGTTGTTTACATTGAACTCGAAATAAGCCGTAATCCGTCTCCTGTCGTATCTCAGCGCGGTCCGACGACAACAACCTCAAAACTCGCCGATGGTACGATCTATAAAATCGGCGTTTCAACGACAGGGATGCATAAAATCACTTACAGCTTTTTAAGGGATGAGTTGGGAATATCCATAGACAATATCGACCCACGCAAAATTCAGTTATTGGGAAATGGCGGAGGAGCACTTCCGCGAGGGAATAGCGAATTTAGATATGACGATCTCAAGGAAAATCCAATTTTTATTTCTGGTGAAGGGGATGGCTCGTTCGATGAGTCTGATTACATTTTATTTTATGGTGAAGGAGCCGACAAATGGTTTCTGGAAGAGGAAACTAAGCAGTTTTTCATGGAGCGCAACCCATTTAGTAACCTCAATTTTTACTTTATAAAAATAGGCGCCCAGAATGGGCAACGCATTCAAAATATTGCCAGCCTGGGGCAAAGCCCCGACTATACCACCGATTCGTTTAACGATTATGCCCAGTTTGAGTCAGATAAGTTAAACTTGCTTTATGAGTTCGCTTCTACTCAGGGGTCGGGACAGGAATGGTTTGGCGACAATTTCCGGATCGTGCGAGAGCGTACTTATAATGACTTGTTTACTTTTCCCAATATAAAAACCAACGAGCCGGCCACTATTGAAGTCCGTTTTGCAGGAAGATCAGGAAACACTTCCAATTTTTTTGTAGAAGTGGCGGGCGAAACCTTCAACCGGGGGCTTTCTTCAGTCAACCTGAGCCAGTCCCTAAATCGCTACTGTAATGCAGCGACCCTTTCAGGCACTTTTAATCCTACCTCTCCCAATATTGATGTTCAGATCAGATACCCTGAGACTTCGGGTGTAAGCGAAGGATGGTTAGATTTTATCAGAGTTAACGTGCGGCGAGGGTTGACGCTAAACAGCTCTCAGATGGCCTTTCGAGATACCCGGATCAGCGAATTTAATTTTGTAGAGTTCGTATTGGCGAATGCTAACGGGAATACCCAGGTTTGGGACATCTCAGACCCGGTGAGCCCTAAACGTCAAGGAACTAATTTGAACAACGGCACCCTACGATTTACCATCAATACGAACTCTTCCACCGTATTAAATCAATATGTAGCTTTTGATCCGACCGCTAATTTGCTGGCGCCCTCTGCTGTGGGTACTGTTCCCAACCAAAATATTCATGGTATTGACAATGTAGATATGGTGATCCTTTACCACCGGGATTTTGAGGGCGCTACACAACGGTTGGCAGATCACCGCCAGGCCTTTAGCGAATTGAATGTAGCAACCGTTCGTATTGATCAATTATACAACGAATTTTCATCTGGGCGACAAGACCCTACAGCTATTCGGGATTTTGCCAGAATGTTGTTGGACAGGAATGATCGATTCCGTTATTTGTTACTAATGGGAGACGGCTCGTTTGATTATCGAAATATTCTGGGACTGGAAGAAAATCAACGGCATCACTATATCCCTACTTTTGAGACCAATGAATCATTTGATCCGATCAAATCTTTTCCCACAGATGATTATTATGCCCTATTAAGTCCGGTAGAAGGAACTAATTTAAAAGGAGCCCTTGATATTGCAGTGGGTAGGCTGCCGGTGAAATCTGCCGGAGAAGCCAATGAACTAGTCGATAAGATCATTCAGTACGAAACCGATCCGGATCAACTGAAAGATTGGAGGCTTCGCATTGCTATGGTAGCTGATGATGAAGATAGCGGTACCCATTTCAACGGGGCAGATAAAATTGCCCGGTTTGTTGAGCAAAATCATCCGGTATTTAACGTGGATAAAATATATTTCGATGCTTTCCAGCAGGTTTCTACGCCCGGGGGTAATCGGTTTCCGGATGTACAAACTGCCATTAACCAGGATATCTTCAAAGGGGTTCTGGTAATGAACTATCTGGGACACGGAGGGTCTACGGGATGGGCGCAAGAACGGGTTTTATCTACTCCTGATATTATCAACTGGAATAATGACGACCGGCCTGTCGTGCTCGTTACGGCGACCTGTTCTTTTACGGGTTTTGATGAGCCCAATTATGTTACGGGGGGAGAACATGCGGTTTTGAATTCCAAGGGCGGGGCAATTGCTTTATTTACAACAGTGCGGGCGGTTTATGCTCATTCGAATGAGCGATTGACCGATTCGTTATTCAGACGGTTATTCTTGCAAATCAACGGGGTTTACCCTCCCATTGGAGAAATCCTGATGAATTCAAAAAATAGTAACAATGCGGATACTATTAATATCAATGCCCGAAAGTTTGCGCTGATTGGTGATCCGGCCATGAAGATATCAGTGCCCAGATACAATGTAGTAACTACTAAAATAAATGGACAGGATCTGGGGACGGCAAATGCCGATACGCTTAAAGCCCTGAGCAAAGTAACGGTTGAAGGCTATGTAGCTGATGAGAATGGCCAATTGATGTCTGATTTTAACGGTAGGGTCTATCCGACAATATTTGACAAGCGAGATACCCTCCAGACGCTGGGGCAAGATTCGAAAAGTCCGGTAAAGGATTTTACTTTACAGAAGAAAATATTATTTAAAGGAGCGGCAACTGTTAAAAATGGAACATTTCAGTTTACCTTTGTGGTGCCGAAAGATATTGATTATAGTTTTGGCGCCGGAAAGATTAGTTATTATGCTGAAAACGGGACTATTGACGCGGCTGGTTTTTCTGATGAAATCACGGTTGGGGGCTCTTCAGATGTTGCTCTAAATGATGATCAGGGGCCGTTGGTTGAAGTTTTTATGAATAATGAAGATTTTGTAAGAGGGGGGCTAACAGATGAAAATCCGATATTGCTCGCCAAGTTTTTTGACGATAACGGAATTAATATTGTCGGGAATAGTATTGGGCACGATTTGACCGCCACGCTTGATGAGGATGTTCAAAATATCTATACGCTCAATGACTTTTATGAAGCAGCACTAGACGATTATACCAGAGGTACGGTGCGGTTTCCTTTGTATGATATGGAAGAAGGAGTACACCGGGTGCGTGTGAAAGCCTGGGATGTGGCAAATAATTCTGGCGAAGGAGATACAGAATTTGTGGTGGCCAGTTCCGAAGAGGTTGCGCTGGAGCACGTCTTAAATTATCCAAACCCCTTTACAACCTGTACCTGGTTCGAGTTTGATCCTAATCAGCCGTTGGGGCAGATCCTGGATGTTCAGATCCGGATATTTACCGTTTCCGGGAAATTAGTTAAAACGCTTGATAAGCAGGTTGTGATGAGTGGTGATCGCGTTTCCCGTAATGATGGGATTAAATGGGACGGAACGGATGACTTTGGAGATCAGTTGGCCAGAGGAGTTTATTTGTACAAAGTGCGGGTAGGGACCACCGATCTGAGCGGTGCTTTTAAGTCAGCAGAAAGTGAATTTGAAAAACTAGTGATCCTGAAATAAGTTCAAATGTGAATTTTTTTTTCAGGATAAAATAATTTTTATGATCAACTGTTTAGTTGATGAGAAAGATATTCTAATCATTTCTTTATATTTGCATTCCTTTTCAGAAAATAGTGATTTCGATTATGAAAAAAATTTTCCTTGCTTTTCTATGCCTTTTTATGGCAACAAGCATACAACTCATTGAAGCCCAGCCTTGTTTTGAGGACCCGCCGGGTAGCGGCAACTTTAGAGCACCGGATGGCTCCAACTGTGTAAATACCATTGTTTCTGCCGTACCTTTTCTTCGGATCGTGCCGGACGCCCGCTCCGGAGCTATGGGGGATGTTGGTATAGCCCTTTCCCCGGATGCCAATGCCATGCATTTCAATGCTTCAAAGTTGGCATTTGTAGAGGATAAAGTGGGCGTTTCCGCTACTTATACTCCCTGGTTGCGCGCTTTAGGCCTCAACGATGTTTACATGGCTTATTTGTCGAGCTATTACAGCATTGACGATCTTCAAACGCTTGGATTGAGTTTGCGTTATTTTTCTCTGGGAAGCATTGCCTTCACAGATGATAATGGGCAGCCGCTCGGAGAAGGTCGTCCTAATGAGTTTGAAATTGCAGGAGCCTACACGCGTAAATTAGGGGAGAATTTCTCAGCTGGTCTTACTGCCAAGTTTATCTTTTCAAACCTGGCGGCAGGTCAAACTATCGGTTCGGTCAATATTACACCGGGAACAGCGGGAGCTGCCGACGTATCTTTTACTTACCGGACGCCATTCAAGATTTCAGAAGAGGAATCTGATCTGTTTATCGGTTTGGCCATCTCTAATATCGGAACAAAGATCACCTACACAGAGTCTATTAACCGGGATTTTATTCCGGCAAACTTAGGACTTGGAGGAGCTGCTAATTTTAGGATCGACCGCTTCAATACCATCACTGTAGCGGGAGATATCAATAAGCTCCTCGTTCCAACTCCTTGCCTTGGTGATAATTGCGATGAAGATAATAATCAGATCGCTGATTATAAAGAACAATCTATGTTCAACGGTGTGCTATCCTCCTTTACCGATGCGCCGAACGGCTTAAGCGAAGAGCTCAACGAGCTGATGTATTCTATTGGAGTGGAGTATTGGTATGACCAGCAGTTTGCAGTGCGAGCCGGTTATTACTCGGAACACCGTACCAAGGGTAACCGGAAGTTCTTTACAGTAGGTCTGGGACTGCGATATAGTATTTTTGGTATCAATTTCTCTTATTTAGTACCTACAACCAATCAGCGTAATCCACTCGATAATACGTTACGATTTTCATTGCTTTTCCATTTTGGAGAAGGGGATACGCTTGAGTAAGAGAGATTGCCCGGTAAGAAAATTAATATAACCAATAATGCCTGGGGAGTGGAAACGGCGGAAAATGAATTGGGTGATGGTCACTTTCGGAGTGTTGGGGCTTTGCCTTTATCAATTGATCACCCTGCTGACCAGGATCATAGCAGTTGATACGACTGGTTCAAGACCTTGGATAGCTGTGGTTATCGCCCTATTTTTCTTAGTTACTACAGCCACAGCCTGGCATTTTGAAAGGACGCCCGGAGGATTCAAAAGATTATCCTCCGGGCGTCCTGTTGAACGCACCGGCAAAAAGCTAAAACGAATGCTCCCGGGCGGAATATTTTTGTATCTATTGCTCAGAATTGCCGGAGCATTTCTTTAAACCACTCTTTTGTTGATATAGTGAGAACTAAGTAACCTAAGGACTCCCATATACTTTAGGTCAAAAGACACGAGATCGCCCACCTTATAGTTTCGCTTATTTTTATTCAGATCAATGATCAACATGTCAGAACTGGCGTTGGCCACTTCAATGTTAGGATCCTCGGGAATGAGATAATCGGGAGCAATGTCGAGCAGCCCGATATCAAGGATAGCCCGGTAAGATTTCTTTCCGTAATCTTGTTCATCTTCTATTTCATAAACTTCCCCTGAAGGGTTTGCAATAAGCTGCCCGGTCGGAAGTTTAGGCTTCTCGGTAATTTCGATCACTTCTGCATAGAGTTTGAAAATATCTGTTTTCATGCCATTGTATGGCTTTTCGGTGATCAGATTATTTCCAAAGAATAGCGTTTCTCCCATCCGGAAGTGGTTAACAGCCTTGGGGCATCTCTTTCTGCGTAAGAGCGGAAACACGACAGACGTTCCTCCACTTATATAGGGGATTTTTTTTCCGAAGTGCGCCTCAACTAATTGTTTGTATAAGCTGAGTTGAATCAATTTATCTTCGGAAGGCATTACGCCATGCAGGCAATGCAGGTTTGCTCCTATGGCAACGATCTCAATGTTGGGTAGCTCAAAGATTTTTTTATAGAAATCAACTAAATGATCTCCCATAATACCCTCTCTTAGATCTCCAAGTTCGATCATAATGGTCACTTTATGGGTCTTATTTTGCCGTTGCGCTTCTTCAGAGAGCATCCGAATGGTTTCACTTTCCGAATTGAAGCTGACATCAGCATACTTGACCACATTTTCAATGCTTCTTTTCGGAGGTGGTTTGATATAAACCGTTTGGACATCAGGGTTGAGTTCTTTAATCTTTTTTAGGTTGGATAAACGGCTATCACATGCCTCTATAATTCCGAGATCCAAAACCTCCTGAAGAAATTTTTTATTTCCGCAAAGAAGTTTGGTTACTACTGCCCAATCTTTCTTATTTTCCTGAAAATAACTATCCAGGTAGTCGTAATTGTGGCGAAGTTTTTTTCTATCCAATGTAATGTAAGCCATAATAAGTTAATTTCATGAAACGATCCTCCTCGGTATGTCCGAAGGGAGGCGCGTTAATAATTCATAATTTACTTGTTCACTAAAGTCACTAAAAGACGAAACGGAGATTTCAAGATCACCTTGTTTTCCAATGAGAACCACTTCATCTCCTTTTTTTACACCTTCCAAATTAGTAACGTCTACAAGGGTCATATTCATGTTGACCGTACCGATTACTCTGACTCTTTGGTTGTGAATAAGAACAATTCCTTTATTGCTGAGCGATCGAGCAAAGCCGTGGCTGTAGCCAACGGGCACGGAGGCAACCGTTACGTCTGTATCGGCGAGGAAGGAAGTTCCGTATCCGATAAATTCGCCGGTTTTTACGTACTTGATATCCATGACTTTTGACTTCCAGGAGATCAGTCGCTTGAGCGGCTCCGCTTTTTCTTCTTTTTTCTGAAGGTATTCGATCATCACTTCCGGGCTGGGGAAAAAGCCATATTGAAGGATGCCGATCCTCACCATATCCATTTGTGTTTTAGGATACCGCATGGCAGCTGCTGAGCAGGCAGTGTGCCTTCTTTTGGGTAATACCCCTTCTTTTTTTAGCGATTTATATATTTTTTGATAAATAATATGTTGCTTTTTGATTCGGTAATAATTGGCGATGCTCTCCGCTCCGGCATAGTGGGTGCACAGACCTTCGAAGGAGAGCAAGTAAGGATTACTTCTGAAAAGTTCGATTGCTTGCTTTAGTTCCATATTTTCGATCCCCGTTCTATTCATGCCGGTTTCCACTTCTATATGGACCCTTGCCGGTTTGCCACATTTTTTGGCAAATGCCAGAGCTTTTTCAAGCCGATCCATTTCGAAAACAAAAAATTCGATATCGTTCATGATGGCCCACTCGAGTTGATCATTATCGACCATTCCCATAATGAGGATATTTGAATCTCCGGTACTCACCTTACTCACGCGCAAAGCCTCGTCGGCGCTAAAAACCGAGAAATGATCGACGCTACATTCTTCTGCCAGGGGGACAAAGAGTTCGATACCATGCCCATAAGCATTTCCCTTTACGACTGATGAGAACTTTACTTTATTCCCGAAATAGTTTTTCAAAAACTGCAGATTGTTCTCAAGGGCAGTTTTGCTGATTTCGATAGTAGATGTATGAAACATGACCTTACCTTAATAGTTGAGTTATGATATTATCAAACATTTGAACTCCAGTTTTGATCAGTTCGTCCGGAAAGTCATAATCCGGATTGTGTAGTGCCGGGGTATCTTTTCCAGATCCCAGACCAAACATAGCGCCTTTAAAGTGCTGCGTAAACAATCCGAAATCTTCTCCCCATTTAAAGGGATATTTTCTAGATTCTATATTTAACCGATTGTTTTCGGCTGCATTTTTTATGATTTCAACGGCTTCGGGGTTATTTTTATTGGCGTGGAATACGTGAACCCATTCGTGAGAATAGTCGAGTTTATAAGATTTGGCGATCTGTTTGATCACTTGTAACAGTTTTTGAGCCAATCTGTTGAATTGATAATTCGTCCAGGTGCGTATGGTGAGGTGTAATTCCCCGTATCCGGCAGCTGTTCCATAGGCCAGATCACCAACATTGATGTGTATGGGAGTGATCACCGAAAAATCTTTGGCATCAGGATAATTATTGGATAATATTTCGCTTTTAAGTAAAATTTCTGCGATGGCATGAGCCGGATTGATTCCGTTTTCGGGTTCTGCAGCGTGGGCTGTTTTTCCTTTAAATTTGAGGATTAAACTTTTTACCGAGGCGGTAAAGGCTTTTTCTTTAAGGACGATCTGATGCATATCATAGCCTGGAAGATTATGCAAAGCAAATACCAGATCTGGCTTTAGAGATTCAAATTTAGGGTCATCCAGAATCTTTTTAGCGCCTTCTCCGGTTTCTTCAGCTGGTTGAAATAAGAGGACTACCCTTCCTTTTTTAGGCGGATTTTCGTTTAGTTGTTTAGCTAAACCCACGATGATTGACGTATGTCCGTCGTGGCCACATTTGTGACCGACTCCTTTATTTTTAGACTTATGGGAAAAGTCATTTACTTCTTGAATGGGCAGGGCATCTAATTCAGCTCTAAACATGAGCGTCTGGCCCGGAATACCGCTGTCAAAAATAACGGCTAGACCGGTCTTTCCCAGGTTGGTTATGATCTCTTGCGGATTAAACTCTTTGACTTTATTCAGTACCCGCTTGGCAGTTTTCACCTCTTCATTGGAAACTTCGGGATAGGCATGTAATTCTTTTCTGAAAGTCTCAATATCTTTAAGGTCTACTAATCTGTGATTGGAATAGGTCGTATTCATGATGTCGTTTCTTGATTTTTTAGATTTCCTTCTACCTTGGAAACGATAATAAATGCCAAGGCTGAAGCACTTATTCCTGCAATATTTGCATCAAGACCGAAAGGTAAGGAAATTGAAGAAACTACCAGGACGGTCGTTACGGTGCCTCCTAAAAGCATGGACCAAAAAGCAGCGTTTGGCGTACTTTCTTTCCAAAATAAAGCTCCCAAAACAGGGATGAACAAGCCTGAAACCATAAATGCATAGGATAAAAGCATCAATTCGAGTACGTTCGTCATAGCAGAAGCCAGAATTAGTGCTAAAACGCCAATTACCAAAGTCACAATTTGAGAAACTCTTAGTATAGAATTTTCATCTCCGACGATTTTAGGAAAGAATTTTCCGAGTATGTCAGAAACAACATTTCCTGAAGCAGCCATCAGGCAACTATCAGCTGTTGACATGATTGCTGAAAAGTAGGCAGAGAGCATCAGTCCCATCAGGCCGGCAGGAAGCACCGTTCGGAGCAATAGGGGTAACCCCATCTCTGCATCTAATGATCCTGCAGTAGCATAACCTGCATATTCGAACATACCCTGTTCAACGCCGACTCTGGCAAAAAGTCCCAGCAAAACGCCCATAAATGCCATGGTGGGATATTCTAATAAACCCGCTATTAACCACGCTCGCTTAGCAGTTTTTTCATCTTTACAAGCATAAATACGCTGGTAAAGAGTCATCCCGACAAACCAAATCGGCACAATGGTCACAAACCAATTGACAAGAGTATACCATTCGACATTTTGAAGCGATAAATACTCTTTTGGTAAAACCTGACGAATCCCCTCCAGACCGCCTACCGCAAAATAACCTAACGGGATGCCAATAAATATAAGCCCCGCCATCAAAATAATCCATTGAACCGTATCAGTATAGATTACTGCTTTTAATCCGCCAATAACGGTGTAAACGACAGCGATCGTACCCATGATCAGAAGTGCGGTAAACAGGTCGAGGTCTAGGAAAGTAGCTGATGCCAACTTAGCCCCTGCCAAAATCTGCGAGCTGGTGAAGCCAATATATCCAATTGCAGAAATAATACCTGCCAGGAGGGCAACCCGTTCGTTGTAAGCGTGAGCAAAAAACTGCGGAAAGGTAAAGAGCTTAAGTTGGGTCGATAGTTTTGAGATTTTTGGAATCAGAAAAACGGCACTTAGCCAGGCCCCAATTAGACCAGTAAATAACATCCAGGAGCCAGCCAGCCCCATGACGAATCCAAGTCCTCCAAGGCCGATAGAAAAACCACCGCCTACATCTGTAGCCACTACCGAGAGTCCAATATGGATACTCCCCATTTTGCGGCCACCCACGAAATAGTCATCTGCATTTTCGTTCTTTTTAAAGAAAAAATACCCAACTCCCAGCATAGCCAGGATATATACGACAAAAATAGAAAGATCTAATATGTGCAAAACGTAGTAATTTGGTGAAGACTGCTCTGTCAATATGCCTTCCTAGGCTGTTTTGGGAGGTGTCGCCTTTTCAGGCTTACTTTTCTGACCAGAGCTATCAGAAGTACCTTTCTTGTAACGCATCTCCAAATATTTATTGGTAAAACCGATCTTTTCATAAAGGAATTTAGCTGGATTATCAGGTTCCACGTGCAAAGCAATATCCCCTTCTGTTTTGTCAACAGCTTCCAGCATGAGAGACTTTCCGATTCCTTTTCCTCGGTAATCGCCATTAACAGCAATATAAACAAGAATATTTTCAGGTATGTAGCCGCTCATGCCTGTTTTGTTCAGAACAACAGCTCCCACGATGGTGCCATCATCCTCATAAGTAAGAATACCCCCGCCGGGCGACGGGATTTCCTTCATGGCATATTCGATGGCCTTTTGGATGTCTTTTCTGGCATCTCCATACTGATCTAGATGATGATATAAAAAGTCAATGAGTTTTTCTTTTTCGATCGGGGTTAGTTTTTGAAAAGGAGTATAGAAGTTTAATTTGTAAGATTCCATAGGATAGTTTTTATAGAAACTAAATTCTGTTTTGGCAATGGTTAAATAAAGAAAAAATATTCTAATTATTTGACTTTTAGCGTTTCTTTATAAAAAATAAAACGTTTTTCACCTATTAAAGTTCGGATAGAAATTAATGTTTGAAACCAAAACAAGATGGGTAAAAATAGAAGATTTTACCTATCTTGACTATCGAAAATCATTTCAAAAAAAATCCCGCTAATACCAAGTTAAATATGATAAAACAAAAGATTTCCCTTATTATATTTTTCTGTTTTCTGGCTTTGTTAGGAAGGGTTCATTTGCTTCAGGGACAGCAAAAGTATGCATTGATTGTTACTATAAGCAACTATGAAGAAGGTTCGGGCTGGACGGATTTGCACGCTTATAACGATGTAGAATTGATAAAATATGCCCTTTTAGAGCAAGGATTTGAAGAAGATCAGATAAAAGTACTTCAGGATGAAGAAGCAACGAAAGCAGGAATTATGGATGCTTTCCGGACTCATCTGTTGGATCAGGTGGAAGCAGGAGACGTAGCCTTTTTTCATTTTTCGGGTCATGGTCAACAGACGACAGATATTGAACAGGACGAACTAGATGGGTATGATGAAGCGATTGTGCCCTATGATTCTCCATTGAGGTTTGAAAGAGGAGTATATCAAGGAGAGCGGCTGATCAGGGACGATGAACTGGGCAGGCTATGCAATGAGTTACGCATGAAATTGGGGAGTGCCGGAAATTTGTGGATACTCCTGGACGCTTGTCATTCAGGAACCGGAACGCGATCGCTGGACGAGAAGCGTCAGGTAGCGCGCGGTACGGATGTGATCATGGCGGATAGTGCATATATTTTTGAAATGGCTGAAAAAGAAACGGAAGCTAATTTTCTGAATTATAAAAGTGAGGAAGAAGAGAATATGGCGAATATGGTTTCTTTTTTTGCTGCCAGCGCCAACGAGCGCAATTATGAAGCTACTAATTTAGACGGGGAGCGGATGGGGTCCCTAAGTTACGCATTCGGGGAAGTTTTTGCTAAGGCCAGGAAAGAAGATTCTTACCAAACGGTTTTTGATCGTATCAAACTAAAAATGGGAAATATCGTTCCCGGTCAGCAACCACAAGCGGAGGGGGAGCTAAATCAACAAATTTTGGGCGGGCGGATTATCGGCAAACGGGATTATTTCCGACTCACCAAATCGGGTTGGTATGATGAATTGGATGTCGAACTGGATGCCGGCAACCTGAAAGGGGTCTTTGAAGGGGCTAAACTGGGGTTTTTCCCCCCCGATACAGAAGATTTCGATAATACGGAGCCTACCACTATTGGCTATGTTACGAGTGCTACCTTAAAAAAAGCAGATGTGGAACTGCAGTCGCCTCTAGCCAAAGAAGAGGCCTTATTGTCAAGGGTAATTATTTTAGAACGTACCTTCGGAGATAAAGAATTAAAGCTGGGAATCGATCTTCCTGAAGATGACCCGGTTGTCGAGGAATTGAATGATCGGTTTTCTGAATATCCCTTCATCAGAGTGGTAAAGGAAAGCGCAGACCTCTGGTTGTCTGCGGATAAAATAGGAAGCGAAGAGCAGTTGATGCTAACTACTGCTGATGGGAATCCGCTTTACAAAAGAGAAAGAGGGACCCGCTCGGCTATATTTCATTCTACCAAATTGCTCAAAGCCATGTGTACGTATATACAATGCGCTTATTTGAAAAAGCTGGAGATGGAAGAAGAATCGATGCAGCTGGACTTGCAGTTTATCCGGGTGACCACCAATGAAGATGGGGAAGAAGTGGAAGAAGTGTGGGAAAATAAACCATTAGTAGCGGGTGATCGGTTTCGGTTAAGGGTGATCAATAATGGCGATGCCGGAGTATATTATTCGGTAATCGATATTCAGCCCGATTTTAAGCTGGCCATTTTGTTTCCCGAGAAAAAAAGCAAGCGAACTATTAAAGAATATTTTCTGGAGCCGGGCGCTTCTTACAAGCCTTCTAATGTTTTTAAGATAAGTCCTCCCTTTGGCACCGAAGTGATCAAGTTGGTTGCAACCACAGAGCCCATCGATCTGAGGTCGATCTTGTCGACTCGCGGAGCAGAAGACGATACCCCACATCCATTTGAACAGTTATTTGCATCTACCTACTTATTTGAAAACCGGGGTAGTGGACCTTCCATTGGATTAACGCCGGAAGTGGCGATCTATACGAAGATTGTGGAGATTGTTGGCAGTGAGTAATGTGCAATTTACAATGTGCAATGTGGACCGGACAACCAGATCAGTCTGAAGGACTGACATCCCCTAAACTAGGGGCAACGCCCCTAGGACCAGAGGACCGGAAGGACCGGATCAGTCTGAAGGACTTATCCGGGTTCCATGATATAACGAAACGACGATACAACGATTTACTGACTAACTTCGCGAACTTAGCGTCTCTGCGAGAAACCTTTTAAAAACTTCAATTCTTCAGGATGATCACTCAACTAAAACCATTATTATTACCATTTCTAGTAGTCTTTTCTCTTTCTAATACCCAGGCTCAACCCGGCACGCTAGACAGTTTATTTGGCGTTAACGGCATCGCCACTTTTCAGGCTGCTCAGACTTTTAGTTTGGGTTTGCGGAGTGTGTATGAGCAACCAGATGGCAAGATTCTGTTAGCGGGGCATGGAGAATTTGAGGGGAGCTCGAATACAGATTTTATGGTGTACCGGTTCTTGAAAGATGGCGGTATCGATGAATCCTTTGCTTTAGGCAATCAATTAGGTACGCCGGGGGTGTCTTTTATCTATTGGGGATTTAACAGCTACGATTATTTATCGGGAATAGGCGTGCAGGAAGACGGAAAGATTGTTTTTTCGGGTACCGGGGACATTGCCAATTATTTTGTACAAGGGCGACTAGATGAGAATGGAGACCCCGACTATTCCTTTGGAGATAATCCTTCCTTTTATACCCAGGGGTATCCGATGATTGGACCTGGTAATATAGAAGGCAATGGGAAAAGTGCCGATATGGAGTTAGATGCTCTTGATCGCGTAGTCATTGCAGGGCAGCGTTTGGGGGGATACGCTGTGATGCGGTTGCAGCCGGATGGAGAGGCCTATGATTCTACTTTTAGCGGGGTAGGATGGGTAGAATATACGTCGGAATATGATTTTCTGGATCGGATTAATGATATGACAATAGACGATGATGGTAATATTTGGTTGTGCGGCCAGTCGTTTTCGGCGGCACAGACCTATGATGTTTCTGTTTTGAAATTATTACCTGATGGAACCATTGATCAGTCTTTTGGCGACCAGGGATGGTTGCTACTGGATATTGAGAATTCGCCTACTGCGGTTGCCCGTAAGATGACCATAGATGAAGAAGGGAGGGTTTTACTATGTGGTCAGTTTGGCAATATACCCCAGGGAGATAATATCCAGGCTTTTGTTGCTCGGTTATTGCCCGATGGCAATTTGGATGAGGGTTTTGGAAACGGAGGGATTTACACTTTAGGTGATGAGAATCAATACTATATTGCTACAGGGATAGCTATTGATACAGCTGAAAATATAGTTGTCGGTGGCGGTGCGCGTCCGCCGGTGGGTTTTACCTACAATCCCATGGCTTTTCGGTTAACGCCTGAAGGTGATTTGGATACCAATTTTGCAGTTGGCGGTGTTTTGGTGGTAGACCAGCTTTTAGGGTTTGTGGATGATGCGATAATGTTATCAGATGATCGCTTTTTATTGGGAGGAGTAAATTCGGATGGGGTGTTTTTGGTGAAGATTAAGGGGGGAGAAGAGGAGGTGGTTGTGGGAACGGAGGAAGCAGAAGGACCAGTATCGCTAAAAGTTTATCCGAATCCGACCAGGGATGGGAAGGTGTATTTCAATAAAGAGATAAGCGGTGTTTTGGTTAATCAATTGGGGCAAAAGGTTCTATATGTAGAAAACGAGAATTGGGTAGATTTGTCAGGACTGCCTCGAGGCGTGTATTATTTGAGAGGGGAGGTTGATGTCGTGGAGATCATAAGAACGGATTAAAACGACAAAAGCCTGCTAGTCAACGACTAACAGGCTTTTCTTTGTAGCGGAGACAGGACTTGAACCTGCGACCTTCGGGTTATGCTTACTCGCTACAGCTTCCGCTGCTTCCACTGGTTGTGGAATTTGTAGTCTGGACTTTCTCTTCACCCGCTCATAAGAGGTAGGGTGTCCACCATAAAGTCTCTACACCTTTTTCAACTTTTTATGGGATATGCTGAAACTTGGCTCGGGATTACCACACTAAAGGCTTCCCCGAATTTGATGGATGATCATTCCGGCGTTTCCACCGAAACAGCCCGTTGCAAAATTAACTCCCAAGCTTCACGATAATCAGCCGATCGAGGCTTTCGTTGTCGCTTGTTGGATTCAACTAAGTGTATTTCAGATCCATAACTTAAGAACACTTCACAAGGCATTACGTAAAATACGTTTAACTCCTCAATGAAAATAATTGCAAAATCGAAATCGGATGATTTATAATTTGATCTAACCATCTCGCGACGATTGGTTTTTGTTCTTCGATTATCCACCACATAGTTTTCTTTGTTAGAGTCAAACCATGCACTTTTGACCTGAACTTTTAACAAGCATCCATTTACATCTAACACCAGATCATAGGGTAACCGATCACCGACCGGTTGCAAGACTCCCCAATCTTGTTTTAGAGCATATAGAACAACTGCTTGTTCCGCAATGTCGCCTTTCAATTTTGTGTTCATAAGCGTTAATTTTACAGTCTTGAGCCCGACGAGCTACCAACTGCTCCACTCCGCGATATTAATCTGTTTCGAATTGGTCTGAACATTATCAGGAGCCATAGATTATCGAACAGGATTGCAAATGTATGTACATTTCCTGACAATTGCAACAAGGAAGAGTAGAAAAAAGTTTCAATATAGCGGTTCAGCGGTTTCCCCTTATGCCCCTTTGCACCTCTGCACCCCTCTACCCCCCTTTTTGCACCTCTGCACCCCCTTTGTACCCCTATACCCTTAATGCACCCTTATTTTCCTATTTGTCCAATTAAAATTCCAGGCTTACCTTTGCCGGAAAAAACAATTATGCCGAAAATCCCCTTTTCTCCGCCGCGAATTGATGAAGCCATTGTACAGGAAGTGGCGGATGCCCTTCGCTCGGGATGGATTACTACCGGACCGAGAACAAAGGCCCTGGAAAAAGAAGTGGCCCGAATTTCTCAAGTCGATAACGTCCTTTGTGTGAGTTCCTGGACGACGGGGATGGAATTGATCCTTCGTTGGTGGGGGATTGGGCCAGGAGATGAGGTGATTATTCCTGCTTACACCTATTGTGCTTCTGCTAATGTGGTGATCCATTGCGGAGCCAAGCCGGTGATGGTTGATATTAATCCAGGGGATTTTAATATAAGTATAGATAAGGTGCGCGAAGCCATTACCGGGCGGACCAAGGTGATTATGCCGGTGGATATAGGAGGTATGCCGGTGGATTATGATGCCCTGAATCAATTAGTGCGGGAGCCGCAAGTACAGCAGTTGTTTAATCCCGGTAACGATTACCAGAAGCAATTGGGGCGTATCGCCATTTTTTCGGATGCGGCGCATTCTTTTGGAGCGTTGTACAACGGAAAACCAGTGGCTAAACAGACTGATATTGCCGTGTATTCTTTTCATGCGGTAAAAAATCTGACGACTGCAGAAGGGGGAGCCATTTGTCTGAATTTGCCGGAAGGTTTTGATGCAGAAGCGATTTACAAAGCGTTGAATACCCTTTCACTACATGGTCAAAGTAAAGATGCCCTGGCAAAATATGGGAAGAATAGCTGGGAGTACGATGTGGCGTATGCTGGCTACAAATGCAATATGCCGGATGTATTGGCCGCGATAGGTCTGGTAGAAGTCAGGCGTTATGAACAGGATCATCTGATCAGGCGGAGAGCGATCTTTGACCGATATATTGCCGCCTTTCAGAATAAACCCTGGGCCGAGCTTCCTTCTTTTGAAACAGAAAAGAAGCGATCTTCTTACCACTTATTTTTATTACGCATAAAAAATGCGACCCTCGACCAACGCAATGCGATCATTCAGCGTATTTACGAGTCGGATGTTAGCGTGAATGTGCATTATAAGCCATTGCCGCTATTGTCATTTTATAAAGGATTGGGCTATAAAATGGAAGATTACCCGGTAGCTAAAGATTGTTGGGAGCGGGTGATTACGTTGCCGGTTTTTTATGATTTGACGGAGGAGATACAGGCGCAGGTGGTGCGGGCGGTTGAAATGGCGGTTGAAGGGGAACTTGGACAGGTTGTGCCCCACCTATAGGTGTGGCACACGTATACGTGTGCCACACCTAACCAAAAACCATACCATCAACGAAAACGACAACGAAAACGACAATGACAAAACGTATCATAGATATGCTCGGAGCCCTCATGGGGCTTATCATCCTCTCTCCGCTATTAATCGGCATAGCAGTGGCGATTACACTCGATTCCCGGGGGGGCGTGTTTTTCCGGCAGTGTAGAGTGGGGAAGGGCGGAAGAGTCTTTGACCTTTACAAATTTCGCAGCATGCGGCCCCAATCCGAACAAAAAGGCCTGCTTACTGTTGGTGACAGCGATAAGCGAATCACTAAAGTGGGCTATTTTATCAGGAAGTATAAACTTGATGAACTACCCCAATTAATCAATATTCTAAAGGGGGATATGAGTATCGTAGGACCCCGGCCCGAAGTGGAAAAATACGTGAAGCTGTATACGGACGAGCAACGAAAGGTCCTAACCGTACGGCCAGGATTAACCGACTACGCTTCACTAGAGTATTTCAAAGAAAGTGAATTGCTTTCGCAAAGCGCTGACCCTGAAGCTACTTATATCGGCGAAATTATGCCGGTAAAACTACGGCTCAATTTGAAATATATTAAAGAACGTAACTTATTCATTGATTTTAAAATTATTGGAAAAACGATCAGTAAAATCTTTAACGGTTGATGAGATTTCGAATTCTTTGTTCAAAGAGGTTTTTCTCTAAGTAGTAAGATTTACGGTTCGAAAATATAATTTACCTGAACACCTGAACACCTGAACACCTGATTTGATCGTTTTTCCTATCTTTGACTAACATTCAATCCGAATATACGAATGAATCTGCCGCGTTGGGGAATATTATTGATCGATTTGACTTTCAGTTTACTGTCTATTACGGCAGCTTATTTGCTGCGGTTTAATTTTGATATACCGGAGGTGGAATATCACGTCATGGCTATCGCTTATCCTTTGATCCTTTCTGTACGACTGATCAGCTTTTTTATCTTCAAGACGTATGCCGGGATTATTTTTCATACCAGCATCGAGGATGCTCAACGTATTTTCTGGGCAATTAGCACAGGGACGTTGGCTATTCTGATTGCGACGCCTGTTTTATTGCCGATTCTGGGATTTAACATCGTACCTTACTCGATCACGATCATCGACTTTGTGGTGATGATGTTTCTCATGCTTTCTTTCAGGATTTTTGTAAAAATCTTGTATCTGGAGCTCAATAATTTGAATAAAGACAAAAGAAAGGTCATCATTTATGGAGCAGGAGCCATGGGGATTACGACCAAAAAAGCACTAGACCGGGATCAGGGTGTCAATTACTCCGTCAATGCTTTTGTAGATGATGACGATGCTATGGAGAAAAAGCGGCTTTTGGGTATTGAAATTTATTCATCTAAACGATTGGAGCAGTTGTTGCATGCCAACCGAACTGAAATGCTCATCATTTCTACGCCTACTATTTCGCTGGAAAAAAAGCAGGAACTGGTCGAAACCTGTCTAAAGTATGAAGTCAAAGTATTGAATGTTCCTCCAATGAGTAAATGGATCAATGGGGAACTGAGTTTCAAACAGATAAAGGAGATCCGTATTGAAGATCTGTTGGAGCGTGATCCTATTCAGCTGGATGAAAACAATATTGAACATTTTATAAAGGGAAAAACAATTCTGATCACTGGAGCGGCAGGCTCAATCGGGAGCGAAATTGCTCGTCAAACTCTGCGCTATTTTCCGAAGCAGTTAGTATTAATTGATCAGGCCGAGACGCCATTGCACGAGCTGGATCTCGAATTAAGTAATATTTACCGGTTTCGAGATTATCAGGCGGTGATCGCCGATATTTGTAACCAGGATCGTATGAAGGTGCTCTTTGAAACCTTTAAACCAGATATCGTCTTTCACGCAGCAGCCTATAAGCATGTCCCCATGATGGAGGCTAACCCGGCTGAAGCCGTTCTGACCAATATCGGCGGAACAAAAATTATAGCTGACCTCTCTGTTCAATTTGGCGTCAGGCAGTTTGTCTTCGTCAGCACCGATAAAGCGGTCAATCCGTCCAGCATGATGGGAGCTTCGAAAAGGGCTGCGGAAATATATGTACAAGCGCTTGATCAGCACATTAAAAATCAAGGTACTCGGTTTGTAACGACTCGTTTTGGTAACGTGCTGGGCTCCAATGGATCGGTCATCCCGTTATTCAAAAAGCAAATAGCTGAAGGCGGACCGGTAACCGTTACTCACCCGAAGATGACCCGCTTCTTCATGACGATTCCCGAAGCTTGCCAGTTGGTTCTCGAAGCAGGAGCTATGGGGGAGGGAGGAGAGATTTTTGTGTTTGATATGGGGCGCTCGATAAAAATTCTCGATCTTGCCAAGAAAATGATCCGGCTATCCGGCCTGGAAATCGGCAAAGATATCCATATCGTTTTTACGGGGCTTCGTCCCGGAGAGAAATTGTATGAAGAGTTGCTCAATAAAGCAGAAAAAACGTTGCCTACTCATCATCCCAAAATATTAAAAGCTAAAGTAAGGGAATATGAGTTGGCAGAAGCAAAGTCTTTTGTTGAGCAACTCTTGAGCCTTTCTTGTCAAAAGGATAATGAACAAGTTGTTCGACTGCTAAAAAAGGTCATACCGGAATACCAAAGCCTGAACTCCGTGTTTGAAAAACTGGATTCAAGTGACAGCGTCAGGTAAAGACGATATTACAGGAAGTTATTTCCTTCAGTTCATTCCTTTTTCATTTCCTTTTTTCCTGGTGGTCATTTACCTATTCACACTCAAACGCTTGGTGCTAATCAGTTGGTCGTCAGCGAGCCATTGGTAAAAATAGATGCCATTGGGCCAACTGGAGGTGTTGATTTCCAGTTTATTTCCTACTGATCCGTCTATTGGTTGCGTATGCATAAGTTGTCCGTATGAGTTGTAGATATTTAACTCTGCAGTTACTCCCTGAGCTATAGGTTTGTCAAATTCAACCCATACTTTTTGATCAGCCGGATTAGGCCGCAAAGTGATAAACTCAAAGTCTTCAGAACTCAGGGCAGTCGAGGAGGTAATCTCTCCCCGCAGGTAGTTGATCTCCAGGTCATCAAAATAAAAACCATCTCCGTCAACAGCTCCGTCAGAGTTCATAGAGAAACGGATGATCACCTCTTCACCGATATGGTTGGACAAGTCAATCTCCTCAAAAAGCCATACACCACTAACACCATCGTATACTGGCTGGCCCGGATCCTGGTCTTCGGTTCCCGCTTTGGTATACTTTCCACATAGCGGGGTGAAGTTGGTGCCGTCTGTAGAGATAGAGACCTGTGCCCAATCGAAATTAGCTTCGATTTCCCATTTGGCATAGTAGGTGAGCCAGGCTGTTTGGGCATCGACGGGTATTTCAACGAAATTCTCCATTTGAATATAGCTGGAGATGTTGTCGTCATAGTCTCCGAATGGTGAATCTGTAATACTTCGGGGAGGCGAAACGAAATCTTCATCGGTGGTAAACCAGTTGTCATTGCCGCCAAAATCCCAGGATCCCATGTTTTCCGCCATTTCCTGAAAGAGCGGAGCAGGCTGGCCATAATACTTGGTCAAGGTATCGCTAAATATAGTTATACCATTGTCGAGCGAAAGGATCAGCTGGATAGTCTCGCCCGGTTCGATAGCAGGATTAAGGGTATAATTGATTTCATCTTCGAGGATTTCAAAAGGAATCAAATTAACGTCCATAGGAGCATCTGTGGTCAATACGTTATCAGATAGTCCTTCAAGCGATACGGTGAAGTCTCCTCCGGAGAGTCCGATGCGTTCGAGGGAAAAGTCAATTTTATTATTTAATTGATTGATAAAAAGGGGCGAATTTTGTTCGAGGATTCCGTAATTGAGTACAGCACGTGCGGTATTGATATTCATCAACATCGTACCTTTACAGAGGTCTACGATTTCAAATTCGGCAGGCCAGAATCCAGTAGTTCCCACTTCAGGGGTCATTGAATAAATTTTTGGTTTTGTGGTCTGTTCACCGTACATCCAGTCATCAGACGTACCATTGACCTGATAGCCAACTGTTTCAGTAGCTGTTCCGGCCAGGTAATTATTTTCGGAAGTTAATAATTCAGCAAGCGGCACAAATACTTCGGATTCCACGATTTCATCGGAGTAGCCCCAAGGGTAGATGAGTAAGTTGCCAAAGGTGTGGTAATTGAGAGCTATGACAAACTCATGCATATTGCAGAAATCCCGCATGGCCTGTGTTTCCGGTTCGGAAAAAGGGCCGGTACCCCGATAGACTTGAGAGGGTGGGTTGGGGGAAGAGCCATTATCGTCATATCCCCATTCAAATCCATAATTTCTATTCAGGTCGACCCCGAAGGAGCCATCGGCATTTTCACTTCTATTCTTACGCCACAGTCCGCCACCGTCAGGAGCGATAAATTCATTATATATGTAGCCGTCCGGATTGATACAGGGAACAAAATACATTTCAATATTATCGACCAGGTATTTTATCTCTTCATCTTCCTCATAGTTTTCCAATAAATACCACATGTAGAAGATCAATTGAGAGAGGGCGTTAGGTTCGCGGGCATGGTGGATAGCATTGTAGAAAACTTCCGGTTCGGTTTCCTCATCTTCGTTGGGATTATCGGAGATGCGCAGCCAGTAGATCGGGCGGTCTTCATGGGTGAGGATATCAGGGATGGGCTCCCGCGGAGAGATCAAATTCGGATATTTGGCGGCCATACTATCAAGATTGTCAAGCATTTCCTGATAGGTCAGGAACCCACCCATAGAGCCTAGCTCAAAGTTTTCGGGCACTTCCCAGTCAGCAGCAGCATCTCCAAAGCAATCATTTGAACGTAATTCGGCAGTAGGAGGTTGCTCATTTTGGGTTTGGTAGTGCTTAACCACATCTTCGATCAGGATTTCGTAATCAAAACCGGCGTCCCGGATTTGCTGAATCTCTTTTTTTGAAAAATCATTAATAAAATAGCGTTCCGGAGCATATTTACCATGGTCGACCTCTAATCCTAAGCTTCCAAGCCGCTGAAAATCTGCCTCACTGTATAACTTAACTTTAACCCTGGAGTAATCTTGCTGTTGTTGGGCATTAATGCCCAGACAAATAAAGAGACTGAATAAAATTGTAAAATGATAGTTCATAAATGGACCATTTAGGTAAGAAAAGAAAGATTATAATATAAGTTACTGATCTTTCGCAAGCGAAAGATTATGATTTTTGAATAATTTAGCAGTAGCGA
>CAZHOV010000018.1:0-40122 GCA_964534315.1 uncultured Saprospiraceae bacterium
TTTTTTTTTAATTATTAGGTTCTTTTTCAATCCTTTGAACCCAAACCTCACGTTATATTAGAAAATTAAACAACCACTAATGCAACTATTTGCCTCCAATAATAGTTTTCCTCTATAGAAAAGTCAATTTTACCGAAAAAAAATAAATTGGTAAGATTTTTGATATAACTTATAATATCTTCAATACGACATTTTTAACAATTGTTAAATAAGATAACATTTCCCCTTATAACAATCTGTAAAAAATAATCGTTATACCAGTGGAATTTTTTTCAAAGAGTTTCTGTTTAGAAAATAAAAGTAAATTTTGCTTCAAGAATAATGGGTGTTCTCATAGTGTGTGGGCTGCCCCTCTGCCTTAACCGGCAGATGGGGCAGGTTTTTTTTATGCCCCCTCTTCTACTTTTTTTCCGAACTGCAAAATCAGTAAATAAAGCACACCAATACTCGTCAGGAAAATTATAGCGCAAAGCAACCAGCCCCCTCCAAGGTAAGAAGCGACAGCTCCCGCCACAATGCTAACCAGACCGACCGTCAACGCATAGGGTAATTGTGTCCTTACGTGATCGATATGATTACAATCGGAGGCCAGCGAACTCAGTATAGTCGTATCGGAAATGGGGGAGCAATGATCTCCCAAAACAGATGCAGCCAACACAACCGCGATCACATTCAGTAAGATCTCCTGGCTTATTTCGGGAGATAACCCTACGGCTTGACAAACAGCCCAGGTTGTAGGAATAGAAATGGGATATAAAATGGCCATCGTACTCCAACTTGATCCGGTAGAAAAAGCAATGGTAGCTGATAGGACAAAAATAATGCTTGGCATCAAATAAGGACTAATATTTCCCGACAAAAGGCCTGTAAGATAAGTGGCCGTGTGCAGTTCCGATGTCGTGATAGCCAGCGACCACGCCAATACCAGAATAATTACAGCAGGCATCATCGTTTTTAAGCCGGTAACTAAAGTAAACATGGTATCGATCGTCCGCATGATCCTCGCTCCCAGGGTGATGATAATCGCTATGACTACTCCTGATATGGATGCCCATAAAAGCGCGACATAAGAGTCCGAATTGCCAATTAGCTTGCCTAGTTTGGTAAAGAAAGAAACAGTTTCGCCTTCAAATAAGGCCGGGATAGCACTCCAGGTCGCTGACCAAGTGCTTGAGGCCATATTTACTCCTGCATCCACTAACTCTCCGTACGTACTAGCCATACCCGTATCTAACAATCCGAAGATCGTCATTCCAATGACGGTAAGAACCGGAACGGCAGCGTGCCACCATATCTTTGGCGCTCCTCCAACAGGACTCAGGTCTTCCATATTGGGCTCGTCATCGTCTAGCGAAACTGCCGGAGACACCTGCCCCTCAAATCGCGCCCGCTTCTCCGCTTTAAGCATCGGACCATATTCTCTTCCTGTGTAGATGAGCATTAAAATAAATAATAATGTCAACGCAGGGTAAAAGGAGTATTTTAAGGATTGTAAAAATATGGAGTACGTACTCAACGATTGATCGAAACCAGAAAGCAACTTGATCCCATCTTCTATATATCCCAGTTCTGCTCCAATCCAGGTCGTGATAAAGGCGACCGCTGCTACCGGAGCTGCTGTACTATCTACGATATAAGCCAGTTTCTCCCTCGAAATTTTGAAGCGATCGGTTACCGATCGCATCGTATTTCCCACAATTAGCGTATTGGCATAATCGTCAAAAAAGATCGCTACCCCCAATAGCCAGGTAATAAATTGGGCGCTTTTCGGAGTGGTGGCAAAACGTGATAACGCATTGATCACGCCTGCCATCCCGCCGTTCCTGGAAATTATGGCTACCATACCTCCAATCAACAAAGAAAAGACAATGACAGCCAGGTGCCCCCCATCATTTAAGGCATTGACGATGTATTTCTCTACTACCTGAAAAAAACTGAGGAAGAGGTAATAGATGGAATCTATTCGTAGCCCTCCGGCAATGAAAGCGCCCGTCCAGATACCTGCAAATAAAGCGATAATGACCTCTCTAAAGATCAATGCTAATACGATAGCAACTAGTGGCGGAAGAATGGACATCCATAACGGAATGGTGCGTAATCGTTCCGACCCATTACTTTTTACAGATGCATGATGTAACCTAAACTCGTTGCCGGATCGTATCAAAAACAACTTACCCCGGAAATCCGTTTCTATTTTATATCTGGCTTCGTCATTTTTGAATGTTAACGTGTCCGGCTGTTGATTGATTTCAATTGGGGTGCGGGCATCGCCAACAGCAGAACGGAAGAGTAAGAACTGCTCCTCACCTTTAATTTCCATGTTCAACTCATAAGTCTCCATTTGTTGGAGCGGCTTTTCCGTTTCTTGAGGAAGTTTGAGGGTATCCGCAGGGTTTTGTCCGAAGATTGTGACTGCAAGCAGGCAAAAAGAGAGGTTCAGAAGAAATAATCGACCAGGCATATTGATTTTTTATAAATTTGAGGAACGCAGCAATGACGTTTTTTAAAAACAACCAATAAAGAAAATGATCGAAAATCTAATTACCAAATTATTTTTTGTTTTTTGCATTTTTACTTTGAGTTTAACGCTAAATGCCCAGAGTCTTTCCAACTTTTCTTTTCCGGTAACCGTTAACGGGGAAAATCTGAAATACGCTTTAGCGGGAGGACTGAATAAACCTCAATTTTTGGATATCGATCTCAACCAGGATGGTATTGAAGATCTCTATGTGTTTGATCGTGAGGGTAGTGCCCACCTAACTTTTATCAATAACGGAACGAATGATGCGGTGGATTATGAATATGCACCTATTTATGAACGGCAATTTCCGGATAATCGCAGCTGGGTGATCATTGAAGATTATGATCAGGACGGCGCTAAAGATATTTTTGCTTATGCGTATGACCAACCCGCTCCTGGGTGTATCGTTTATAAAGGGCGTTATGAAAATGGTATCATTCATTTTGATCGCCTCCAAGTTGGCGGTTTCCCAGGCTTCAATTTACTAAATGTTGAAGTCAATGGCAATCCTACCAATATTGCTATTGCCGAAACTGATTATCCGGCAATTGTCGATGTTGATGGGGATGAGGACCTGGATATTTTAACTTTTGAGCCTAATGGCGGACCTGCGCTTTATTACTTTAGAAATCGTTCAGTAGAAATGGGGTATGGTCTGGATAGTCTCATCTTTACTTTTGATGATCAATGCTGGGGAGGATTTAAAGAAACAGGATTGAATGGAGATATCATTCTGAGTGACGATCCAGACGATTGTGCTTCAGGACTGGTTGGCAATGCTGCAAACCGACATGGAGCATCCGGAATCCTAGCTATCGATATGGATAATGACCAAGACCTGGAAATCATACTGGGTGATTTTGACCGCGAAACACTGACCATACTATACAATGGAGGTACTCCGGATAATGCCTGGATAACCTCCTTCGAGACCAATTTCCCTTCCACTTCATTACCGGCTGATATGCCTCTATTTCTGACAGCTTATAACTTGGATACCGATAATGATGCTATTCGGGACTTGCTGGTATCGCCTACTTCCGGTAGTCCGGTAGAGGACGTAGAATGTGTTTGGAGGTACAAAAATGTAGGGTCTAATGAGAATCCGGTTTTTCAGCTACAAGAAACCGACTTCCTGGTAGGGGAAATGCTGGAAATGGGAACGGGTTCGCGTCCTGCATTGGTCGATGTGAATGCTGACGGCCTCCTTGATCTGGTCGTTGGTAATTTGGAATTTTATGTTCCTTCATCGATTGAAAGAGATAGTCGACTTCATTTATTCTTAAATACAGGAACTGCAACCAGCCCCAAGTTTGAGCTCAGCGATACGGATTGGTTAAACTTTAGTCAATACAGCAATGAGTTTAATTATGATTTTGCCCCCACCTTTGGCGATATTGACAGCGACGACGATTTAGATCTGTTTGTAGGCGAGAAACAGGGAGGTTTATTTTTTGTTGAAAATACGGCCGGTCCTGGAGCGCCTCTTAGCTTTGCCTCTCCGCAGTATAGTTATGCCGACATTGATGTGCAGCAACACTCTGTTCCCCAGATCGTCGACCTGAACCGAGATGGGTTACCCGACATTGTGATGGGACAGCGATTGGGGACAATCGTCTATTTTCAAAATATCGGTACCTCCGGCAATCCGGATTTTAATCCGGATTTTACCATGCCACCTAATAATATAAAGCTGGGTGATGTCAATACTCAGGACTTTGACAGCCCTACCAAAGGATTTAGCGCTCCTTACTTCATTGACTTCGACGGAGAATACATGTTGTTTGCCGGTTCCTTCCGTGGCGGCGTCCGAAGATACACCAATATTGATGGCAATCTGGATGGAGTATTCACCTTAGAAACCGATCGTTTTGGTGGTCTGAGGGAAGGCGAAAATACTCATCTCGCCTTTGGTGATCTGAATAACGATGATATTTTAGAGGTGGTTGTCGGTAATTCAAGGGGAGGGCTGAGAGCCTACGTCACCAACTACACCCTAGAGGGTACAGTCAATACAG
Organism: uncultured Saprospiraceae bacterium; assembly: GCA_964534315.1. Lineage (GTDB taxonomy): Bacteria > Bacteroidota > Bacteroidia > Chitinophagales > Saprospiraceae > CAZHOV01. Next base: position 4,540 of record CAZHOV010000018.1, read on the forward strand.
AGAATATTGCCAATCAAATGGAAGTAAAGGTCTTTCCAAATCCGGCCTCCGATCAGGTCATTCTTTCGTTGGATCAAAATATAAGTGGTAATGCCAATCTTCAGCTTTTTAACTCCCTCGGCCAACAAGTAAGGACCTTTACGCTGACCGGTAATCGTTTTTCGTTTCCGGTTGGCGACCTACCGGAAGGTGTTTATATTCTACGTCTGAGTTATGAGGGGGAGGAAGTGGTGAAGAGGTTTATAGTTAATAATTAGTAGTTAGTAGTTTATAATTAATAGTTAATAATTAGTAGTTAATAGTTAATAGTTGAGGGTGTTTCAAAACACTATTCGTGTTTCGAAACACCAAACTTTCTTCTTTGGGAGGGCTGTTTTTTCTAAAAAAATCATTGATTTTTTTAGAAAAAACAGCCCTCCCAAAATAAAAAATTCCTTAGAGGGAGTCTAAAAGACTTTTTAGACGGCCTCCCATTGCTCATTGCCCATTGCCCATCACTCCCTTTTTCCAAAAAGTAGGGTGCCGATCCGGACCATGGTACTGCCTTCTTCCAGAGCGATTTTATAATCTCCGGTCATGCCCATGGAAACCTCTTTGAAGTAGGGATTGTCGGTGAAAAACTGTTTTTTAAGGTCATTAAAGATTGATTTGAGGTATTGAAATTCTTTTCTGACTTGTTGTTCATCATCGGTGAAGGTCGCCATTCCCATCACACCAGTAATACGGACGGCTTGAAGTTGCTGATAAGCAGGAGAAGAGAGGATTTCCCTGGATCCAGGCAGGTCGAGGCCGTATTTAGAATCTTCGGCGGCTATTTTGAACTCCAGTAGTACATCGATCACCCGGTCGTTTTTAAGGGCTTGCTTGTTGATTTCTTTGAGCAATTTTAAGCTATCGACAGAATGGATGAGCTTAACGAAGGGAGCAATATATTTTACTTTATTGGTTTGCAGGTGGCCTACCATATGCCATTGGATATCTTTGGGGAGTATTTCATGTTTTTCCTTCATTTCCTGAGCCCTGTTTTCTCCGAAGATGCGGTGTCCCTGATTATAAAATTGAAGGATAAGGTCTGTCGGTTTGGTTTTGGAGACGGCTACCAATTTTGCGTTGAATGGCTGAAGCTCTTGTAGTAAGGTGTTGATTTTCATCGTATAAATAATTTAGTCAATGGCTGATTTCCTTCTGTTCTTGTAACAAAAAAAGTAAAAAAAGGGTCTCTTTTCGGCGAAAAGAGACCCTTTTTTTACTTTTAAATAACAGATTCTATAAATACTTCTTAATTAAATCTTCAATTCCGCCTCGTAATGGATTGACACCGACCATCGCGATTTTTCCGTCACGATCGATTAGGAAAGTTTTCGGGATACTTCTTACGCCGTACATTTTAGCAACGGGAGAATTCCAGTGTTTAAGGTCAGAAACGTGGGTGTCCCAAAGTAATTCGTCTTTTTCGATAGCGGCGATCCAGCGATTTTTAGCATTTTCCAATTGCGCATCGATTTGGGATTGGTCTTGGAGGCGAGGAAGGAGTCTTGGATTTATTCCGTCAAGGGATACGCTGAAAACTTCGAATCCCTGGTCGTTGTATTTTTTGTACATTTCAACCACATGAGGATTTGCCTTTCGACAGGGGCGGCACCAACTTGCCCAAAAATCCAGGAGGACTAATTTTCCTCTAAGGTCTGATAATTTATGCGTCTTACCATCAGGGCCTTTCATTTCGATATCGGGAGCAACTTCGCCGACTTTAATTTTTTCTAGTGCGCGTTGAGCGGCGATTTGTGTTTCGGCTTGTGTAATTACTTTGGAGTAATCTTCAGTATATTTGGAATCCGGATACTTTGCAGTAAGTTTTTGACTAATGGATTTGTGGAGTTCCAGATTACCGGCAGATACGCCTGTTCCTTGAGTATTTAGAGCCAGCCACATAGCGACAAGCGGGTTCTCCGACTTTTCAATGGCCATTTTGACACCTTTCCTGTCAATTTTCTTATTGACAAAATCATTCATAGTGGAAGCGAAAGACTGGGCAGCCTCTGAGCCTTTGATATCTACCTTATAATTTTGGATGGTAGAAAGATCACCATTGATGGTAACAGTTTTTTCATCGCCGGCAAATGGGAGAAATATCCGTTTTGCTCCGATTCGAATGCGGTAAATACCAGCTTCGAGTTGTTTACCAAGGTCGAGTTTAAAACTTCCCGATCCGTCAATATCTGTATTACCGATCACTTCATTTTGATTACCGAAACCGCTCCTATCTAAAAATAGCTTTATATCAGTAGCATTTTCAATGGTTCCCTTTAGTAATGTTCCTTTTGAATTTTCTGCTACTGTATTGCTACACTGAAGGCTGAGCGTCACGACGGCTAAAAGTAGCACCATGGAAAAAATATTTTTCATGTTCATTAAGGATTTGGTTATAAAATATAGTTTCTTTAAAGACAAAGATAAAGGGAGTTTTTTAATTTTCAGAAGATCAGAAGTTAAAAGGATTTAACATTTGGAAAATTAGCTGATCCAGTAATTAATTGCAAAGAAGAAAATGAGATAAATCCATAAGGCATCCAGAAAATGCCAGTACATGGAAAGCAATTTTAGTTTGAGGCGCTTCTCGGGGTCTGAAAAGTAGACAAGCACGCTAACCGGTTCTTTCATTCGGCGGTAGGCGGTAATCAGAAAAAGGATGATAAAAGGAAGCCCTGCGATCACGTGGGCAAAGTGAAGGCCAGAGATGACGTAGAGATAAGAAGCCGAATTACTTGAATTAATAAAGATTTTTTGAGCAAAGAGCATTTGCCAACCGATGTATTGAGCGATCAAAAAGACAACGGTTAGAATGATGGTAATGAGGAGTGCTTGTTGATAGGTTTTTGTATTATCCTTGCGATAAGCATTTTTTGCCCAATTCATAGTCATACTACTTCCAATCAAAATTACGGTATTGAAAAGAAAGATTAGTGGAATACGGACCGGAGGAGTAGGGTTTTGGACCCTGGAATAGATATAAGCGGCCGAGAAAGCCAAGAATAGCGCCGTTAAGCTTATCAATACCAATATCATGAGGATATTGTAAGGATGAAAAGTCATGTTTTCCTCGTTCGGATAATTGTTTCCCATGTTTCGATTACCTGATAAATATATGTTTTTCAATGATTAACAAGGGTAACAATAAGAGGGCAAAAGAGTTTGTATAGAGCGGATGATTTTAGGAATTACCAGAAGATGAAGTTGATGATGGTTGCTTTTGATCTTCTTCCAGTTTCTTTTCACGTTTTTTCTTTTGTTCGTTATTACTTTCGTAGATAGTATAGTTTTCGTACTTCACTGGATCGGTTTCTGCCCAGATATCTTTTCCGATATTACAGAGGTTGACCAATTCATCATAGAGTTTGTTTCCTTGTTCAGTGCGGCGTTCGACGGCAATATCTCGCTCAGCCACTTTATCTTGTTGGATATTGAGGGCGTTTTCGAAATTTCGGCAGGCTTCCAGAACACGCTGGATGTTGTTTTCATTGACGCCTACATCTGCCAGGAAATCAATCTGCTGCCGGGCCACTCTTGCCACCCTTCTTCCACAAAAGAGGAGTTGGGCGTCGGTCATATCGCCCATTTTAGCTGTTCCAAATTTGCGATATCTGCCGGAGCGGTTGTTGTACTTGATCGCTACGCGCGTCATGATCGACCGGATGGCCGATTTCAGTCTTTCGGAGGCACTATCTTTCTTTTCTGTAGTAACCATCTGATCTCCAACAAGTTCGTCGTCATCGGGTAAGGCTTTGAATTTATTACAAAGGTTGAGAAAAGCCTGTAATTTTTCTTTGCCATAGCCATACTGGCTAAACTGGGTAAGGTCTCTTTGGGCATATTTGATCCGTTCCATACACTGAAGATAGAGATCGGCATCCGGGAAATTATATTTTCGGTTGGAAGCTTGCTTTTTCATATGATAATCAGCTTTTTACAAAGATACGTTTTTTTGTTATTAAAACAAATCTTTTTATAAGGGCTTTTTAATTCATATTTACAGCTAAATCTAATACTCAGTTAAAACTTTCTTTTTATTTTAATGAAGAAAAACCACGCTGTAAATCTTCCCATAACCACTCAGGATCTTCTAGGCCGATTGAAAACCGGAAAAGATTCCAGGGGGTGGTAGGATTTTCCCTTCCGGGGATGTTATACAGACCGCAAACGGGAAGCACCAGTGATTCGTGTCCTCCCCAGGAGACTGCCAGTAGAAATCGTTGTAGGGCATGGAAAAAGGCTTCAGCTTTGTCAAGTGTTTCTGCTTTCAAGGCAATGCTAAACAGACCTCCTGTTCCGCTCATTTGTTTTTTAGCCAGTTGGTACTGAGGATGAGAAGTAGAAAAGGGGTAATAGATTTTTTCTACTTTCGGGTGTTTTTCTAACTTCTGAACGATCCACTGCGTACTTTGAAAGATCTGGTTCATGCGGATGGGGAAGGTGCGCAATCCGCGTAAGACCATCGCTGCTTCAGTAGGAGATAGGATAGCCCCCAGGGTCATAAATTCCGATTCAAATATTTTCTTCACCATTTCCTTTTTGGCGCATAGCACCCCAACGACAACATCACTATGCCCGTTGATATATTTGGTCCCGGAATGTACGACGATATCGATGCCCAGGTCTGCCGGTTTTTGATAGAGCGGCGAAGCATAGCTATTGTCAATAGCAGAAATGAGGTTATACTTTTTGGCCAATTGAGCGCATGCCTCAATATCCTGCAACTCAAATGTCAGGGAATTAGGGGATTCAAGGAAAAGAAGGGTGGTGTTGGGTTGAATAGCCTGCTCGATCGCCTCCAGATTGGTACCGTCAACAAAAGTATGGGTAACATTAAACCGGGGCAAAAACTTGGTGAGCAAGGCCTGGGTCCAGGAGTAAGGAGATTTTACGCATACGATGTGATCACCTGCTTTTACATTGCCAATGATAGCAGAGGATATCGCTGCTACCCCGCTTCCAAAGACCAGGCAATCTTCGGTGTTTTCCAGGGCTGCCAACTTTTTTCGGAGCATGGCAACGGTAGGGTTGTTACCTCTGGTATAAATGGAATACTTGAGTTCGTCAGTAAATGCCTGGCGGAAATCAGAGAGATTATTAAAATGGAAATTACTGGTTTGAATGATCGGAGGGGCAACGGCATTGAAATATTGATTTCGTTCTTCTCCAAGGTGATTGAGGATATGGCTTAGGTGCATGGTTATTGATTTTAAAAAATAAAATCAAAAATATAAAATAAAAAGCACCCCCGGAATAATCCGGGAGTGCTGAATATAGCCATCTTTCACCCTGTTTATTTCTTTAACCCTTTTAGTGTTGACTCAAGCGTTTTGAGTGCTTGTTGCTCACTCTTTAGGGCAGATTCTTTTTCGCTTTTAACTTTTTCGTTCTCTTTAATGGTCTTCTGATATTCTTTAATTTTCTCCTCCATTTTTTCAATTTCCTGGCTCATGTCTTTATTTTCTTTTTCTATGTTTTTTATCTCTTTTTCAAGGTCTTTGATTTGATCCTCTTTCTCGTCAATTTGCATGGTAACCACTTCTTTACCGTATTCTTTTTCAAAGTTGGCCAAATAAGTTTTAGCGCTTCGGGCCTTATCCGGATGTGCGGCTGCGCTCATATAAGCACCACCAAGATCAAACCACACTCTTAGTTCTACATTTTTACCATTTTGGTCAACTCTTGAGTACAAGTCCACGGTGTTATCACTAATTTCTTTGATTTCTGAATCGTCTGAAAATATTTCCCCGGACTTCTTGTCTTTTTTCGTTTTTCCTTTGAAATTTTTCTGATAATCAATCCAGCTTTCTTCGAGTACTTCAGCCTCGGCATTTTCAAAAGTAACAACCATACAAGGTTTTTGGCCTTGTGACATCTTACCTTCGGCTTCTTTGATTTGTGCGGTTACAGCCAAAGAGATGAAACTAAAAATTAGGGAACAAAAGATGATCTTTTTCATTTTACTAGATTTGTTTTTTAATTTCGATTTTAAGACGCTGCAGGAAAAGGAAGTAACAGGTGAGGTGTAAAAAAAATTAAAAGCCGCTTGATTTTAGAAAATCAAGCGACTTTTAACATACTGATTATCAGTTTTCTATTGCCCAGGAAAAAATTATTGAACCACTAATTTTTTGGTGACGAGTCCATCCGGTGTACTTACTTTTATCAGGTAAACGCCCTTCACCAATTGGGTACCATTTATATCAAAGGTTGTTTGCGTACGAGCAGAATATTGTTTGATCGTTGGCGTTTGGATCAATCTGCCTCTTATATCGTAGATAGCAATATTAAATGGCTCTACCTGAAAGCCAGCGACCTGGATTTGGAAATCGCCAGAAGTTGGATTAGGCAGCAGTTTTACCGATTGCGGGTTGAACTGGGTTGCGGTAGCAACTACTGTTACCCCTAGTTGCTCTTCTGCCACTTTTTCACCACAAGCATTCGTAACGGTAAGTGTTACCGTGTAGTTGCCATTTTCGGAGTAAGTATGGGTCGGATTTTCCTCCATGCTGGAGTTGCCATCTCCAAAGTCCCAGAGATATGAAATTCCAAATTCGGAATTATTCGTAAACGCTATAACTCCGTCGCCAAGATCATTGGAGGTGAAATCGGCAATAGGATTGCCTTCTACCGTAATATCAATCGTTGAGGTATCGCTACCCGCTGCATTAGAAGCAATCAGGGTTACAGTATTCACTCCCGGATCCAGAAAATACACATCGTGCGGTCCTGGCCCTGAGGCGCTTTCCGGACTAGTACCCGGGCCGAAATTCCAGGAATAGTCACCAATAACGCCTGTAGAATTATCAATAAATTGGAGTTGTTGGTTTTCGCAAATGAGCGTATCGGCCAGGTTCATATCGGTATTGGGCGCCACTATGTTGCTGATATTGATATTATCCAGATAGAGATTATTTCCCCAGCCATTAATTCCTGTAAACCTGATAATGACCGATTCGCTGATGTAAGGTACTAAGTTCACCGATTGGGACGCCCAGTCACTTTCGGTGGTCGGACTAAAGGGAACGGTGAGCCCGGGAACAGTTGCTAAGGATTCTCCACCATCATAAAAAAGAACCTCATCAAAAGATAATCCGCAATCGGTGGAGATTTCGATTTTCAGTGAGTCATACAGCGGTCCTCCTGACCAGAAGGTATACGCATAATCGAAATTCAGAGCCGGTAGCGTTGCATCGGTAAGGTCAATTAAGGTGGTCTGAAAATAATCTATCTGGCCTATATTATCATCATTTCCGTAGGACCAGAAATTTAAGCTCAATACATCGGTAACATCGTTATCAATCCCGATTATTTCATCTCTTTTTTCCCAGGTGATAAAATCATCCGGATTGATGATTTGCCAGAAATCCTGCGGAAACATTGGTCCTTCAAAATCTTCTATGACATCTAAAGCTTCTCCGTTGCCAAGACCTGTGTAGAAGAAAGCGTCGACAGCTAAGCTTGCGGTATCATTTGCAATAAATTCCTCATCGGCTAAACCTACCCAGGTTGTGATTGTATTGATGCCAAATTGATCAATAGTTACCGGGGTGGAGAAGACATAATCTACAGATTCACCTGATGAGAGAGTGCCACTGAAAACTTCTGTAACAGGTGCCTGGTCATTAAGTCGGAAGGCGACCGGAAAATCCGAAGCGGGATCAAGCCCTTCGTTGGTAATGGTGATAGAAATATTATCAATATACGGATCGCAACCAGATAATTGGGATTGGGGATTGGGGGTCAGAATAGTAGAAAGAGCCAGATCGTTGTTTTGTTGGCAGTCCAACAGCAGGTCATCATAATTAATGGCAATAGATCGCCGGCTGACCAGGCCGTTATCTCCTTTAGCTCTAACGGCAAACCAGAAGTCTTCAAGCGGAAATTGGACGGGGATATCGAATAAAGGAACAATGGTTGTTCCGATAGAGTCCATATACTTATCTCCTAATATGAATACGTCGTATTCGTTTGCACCAAATACGGGTGGCCATACAATACGGACATAATCTGGGCAGACCTGGTTAATGGCGATATTGGCCGGAACGTAGGAGATGGAGAAATTCGCTTCGCTTTCATCAGAGACGTTACCTCTGGTCACCCGGATTTTAGCTTGCCCTGTGGTGCTGCCTGGAACACTCCAGTTATACATACGGGTATTGCCTGAGACAGTCGTGATGGTATTCCAGGTTGCTCCCTCATCAATCGAATATTCGAGGGTAAAGTCGCCATCATCGCCGAAGGCGTCCCAATGGATACGCTCAGTGGTGAAGGGTTCGAAACTTTCGCCTCCGATGGGGTAGGTGACGGTGATTTCGTCGGTGATAATTTCGTAAACTACAAAATATTCTTGTGGTCCGAAAGGCACTTCAAAGCCTTCGATATTGATGGAATAACTGCCTTCTTGGGGGGCTTTTATCAAGACTTGTTCCACATTGTTTAAGTCATCAATTCCATTAGTTGCTGGTGAATTGAGCGCGCCCGGATTTGGGGTGGGATCAAGTAACCAGGGTAGTAGATTGTCGCCGCCGGGAGTGGTTACCTGCATATTCAAGTCATTTACGAGGGCTTTAGAAGTCATTGGCGTTGCTGCCGGATCAGTCCAATACACCATGACCCGCAGTTCTTTTGTACCATTAGGAATGTCGATTTCATGGGTATTGGAATTTCCCTGGCCGACGGCATCCTGCAGGAATGCATTTTGTTCGATCACTTTTACCGCACGTAAGGCATTAACATGTCCCCAACCGTAGCGAAAATCGGGTCCTTCATTTCCAAGGTCATTGGCTGTATTGAGGAGGCACGCTTTTATAAGTCCTGCGTTGGCTTCTTCACTATTGTTTAATTCTTTATAAGCCTGCATCAATTGAGCAGCAATACCTGCGATACCGGGAGCGGCACCGGAAGTACCTCCAAAGCTCAGGTAACCATTATTTTCATTTGTGGATATCTGATCCTGTCCATTAGCAGCAATATCGGGTTTGATCCTGCCATCATGAGCAGGCCCCCGGCTACTGGAGTTCACCAGTGCTGCATTGGCGAAGAGGTTGGCAGTGGCAATGACATTTTTACCTTGCTTGTGTCCTCCTGTGATGTTTCCCCACTGGTCTCCGGCTCCGTATCCGCAATCATTATTGTTAGAATTTCCGCTGGAGAAAACATGCAAATAAGTCGGATAGTCATACATCTGCTGGTCTACAGTTTGGGTGATAATGGTATAACCGTCATTACACCCATTGGAATAGGAACTATTGGTTACTTTTACTCCTGCGTCCAGGTGTAATCCTAGAGTAGTATCTAAAAAATTTGCTGTGTAGTTGGTTACATAAAGGTCGGCTCCTGCCGCCATTCCGCGGTTAGCGGGATTGAGATTTCCGGCTCCGGCCATGATACCGGATACGCCGTCTCCATGTGTTCCGGTTTCATCGTCCGTCAACTGAAAGATGCGGCCCTGGAAATCAATGTGAGGTCCTACTGTACCATCATCTCTGCAATGCACGCCAATACCGTCTCCCGTATATTTTCTACCCATAGGATAATCAGAATCGATGGCATTAGCCCGGTGAAGCGAGCGGCCTTCTATGTCTTCTTTTTCTCCCGGGGCCGGTATGAGTGCCATGAATTGAACGAAGGGAAGGATGGCGATTGCTTCAATGCGATCTTCCGGAATAACTATTCTGACATAATTAGCTTTTTCAGTAGATTGAATTACCGGGACATTTTTGCGAGCACACTGATTTAATACATAGGCCAGTGGAATATTCTTATAGAACTGAAGATCAACCCGCACTGCGCTGCCTTTGGTAGCCCAGTCTCCGAAAGGTCGTTCAATAAGTGTGCTATGAATTTTTTCAGTTCCTGTAACAGGAACCACAGATCGGATAGAAAATTCATTAAGCTTTGCGGCCTCCAAATTTTTAGGTATGCTCAGAAGGTAGGCATAATGGGGTAGGTAATCTAAAATTTCAATGCCCGCTTCTGTAATGCGTTGGCGTTCTGATTGGTCAGGCACTTCATAAAACTGAACCAACCTGTAATACCGGCCATTAACAATCTCTGAAGCCTTGATATCGGGCTTTTGTATAAATTGATCGATGTTCTCAGGCAATACCCGTTTGCCGTAATGGTATAAAACGTCATAATTAGGGAGTTGCTGTGCAAAAGATAAGGAGACGATTAAAGATAAGATAATCGCTCCTAACAAACGAAAGATAGTGTGTAGAGCAGGTTTCATAAGTCTGGTGAATATGTATGATTGAGAAATATTGGTATTAAAATTAATATTAAAAAACTAATGTAGCAATTTTATTTGGCTATTGAGAATGGAGCTAATATAATTAGCTGGCAGGCGACAATTTTTGAAATTTAAAAGGAATTAAAGAGGGAGGTTTGAAAAACCTCCCTCTTTAAAAAAAACTATTCTCCACGGGCCGCCTTTACTCTACTGACAAAAACTTTTGCTGTTCCTTCATTGGCTAATTGAATTTCATAAAAACCACCGTCATCCATTTTCTGGAAGATCTCTTTCTTTTTTAATCCTGCAACAGCTTCGTTATAACGTATATTATTGGAGACGGTACTCATAATACCCTGCTTATAACCAAAATAGTAGAAATAACCGCCAGGCGATTCGATATAGATATACATCCGGTCATCACCGTTTGAGGGCATTCTGATCTCTACATACCCTTTCACCATCTTATTGATTGCTTCGCCCACAAAAGAGCCGATACCGATACGGTTTCGAAGAGAAACGAAGGACTGATATTCGGGGTTCCACTTCATGGGTAGCCGGCTGAAGAGGATGGTGAAGGGATTGCTTTTCTTATTGATCGTCAGGTTGCCGCCGGTTTGAAGAATATTGAGGGTTTCATCGAGATGCTTGGGGTCGTCAATGATTTCGGTCAGGGCTTTTTCAAAGAACGAATAGGGCTGATAGCCCACACTGATCGCATCAAAGAGGCTGGAGTTAAAATCGTTAAGGATGATGGTCATTAAATCATCTGGCAGGTAAAAGTTTGTGCCCAGCACCAGATCAATAGTGAGGTCTTGGCCAATTCCAGTGTAATCCATTCCGACAGAGTCTGTTTCGGGAGCAAAAGAAGTTTCTAAGGAGCCTGCTGCGGTAAGCTCTACATAATTTAGTCCTGAACCGATATCTAGTCTGCCTTCCCCACTTATTTTCCCATCCGGGATTGAATAGGACAGCAAATTACCTTTTTGTCCATTGGCGGCAACTTTAAGCGAATCTCCAAACTCAAAAGCATCGCGATCCTTATCGTAGCGGAATAATCCCTTAGTCTGCAGAATAGGCCGGTCTTTTCTAAAGAATAAAGGCATCATGACCCTCGGGTAAGATCTTGCTGTTTCGACACTGATAAAGACACCGGTCGTGACTGGTTCCCCATCATAGTTTTTAGGTGAATCATATTCAATTTTCAAGTCTTTTTTATCACCAAGGCTGTTAATACTAAACCACTGCTTATTGGGCATTTCCGGAATTTCCAAATAAGCAAATCCGTCAAATTGCAGTTCCTTGGAGTTGGCATTCAGGCTTATCGTTCCCTGAAATTTCGTCTTTTCATCTATAAAGAAGTCGTTTCCTTCTTCTATTTGCCCGGTAGCCCGCGTTTCTGTTCGTTTTTCGCTTCGGGAGCCTTTACCTACCCGCTCGCCGATAATATTATCGAAGGCAATTTCCTGGGCCCGGTCTCCGATATTATATTCATAAAACCCTGATGCTTTATATAGTTTTTTCCCCAGAATATTGACAGTAGCTCGGTTGATGACATGATACTTATTTTCGATACTGGCAACGATCTTCGAGTTGGTCAGGGTTTTCATGACTCCGCCGGAGGTGATTTCCACATCTCCGCTATCGGGGTATATGAGAGCGTCACAAGATTGTATAAAATGAACGCCGCCAATGATCAGGCGGCTTGACTTAAGATCATAAGATGCGGTTTTACCCTGAAAGAACAGAGAGTCCTGATCCGGGTGGGTCGATAAGAAGTTGGCCAGATCTTCGCGCGTATTTTTGAAAGAGATTACCTTTTTATTAAGGTCCCAATCAAATGCGTTCATGGTGGTTTCGTAGAAATTTGCCGGAAGTTTGGTGGCTATATTTCCATCATTGGCTTCAAAGATACCAAGCCCTTCAGTGAAGTCAATCCTTCCACTGATGTTATTGTTGGTCAGTGCAAATTTACCTTCTTCTGTAATAGATTTTATTTTCAAAGCTGCAGAGTCCGATTCAATGGAAAAAATGCCGAATGAGAAGAGTTGAGAAGACATAATGCCTGATTCCCATTCAAAACGGCCTCTGCCTTTAAGCCCGCCCGGGGTTAGGATCAAGAGGCCTTCGAGGTTGTATCCGGGCTCTTGGTATAATTCGAAAGCACGTTCCTGCGTGCTGACATACATACTATCTTTGTAAGGACGCCAATCGATTTTCACATCATACCCCACTGCCTGTGGAAATTCAATGTCTCCATCTACACTTTCTTCCAGGTCGAATCGTTCTGATACGGCCAACATTTGTCGGGGTTTGAAAGTAAACTCATCAGAGTTGACCGAAGCGCCCAGATACTTAAGATTACCTTTACCTAACAGCCCCTTGTTGCTCAATGAAATTTCACCGGTAAAGATTCCTTTTTCCAGGTAGTTGGGTAATCCGTCGTCAGGAGTTTTAGTCGTAAAACCAAGCGATTGGTCTTCTTTATCCAGCACCAGGGTCTCTTCTAAATTCGGAAATATCTCTGAAGAGATAAGGGTGCCGTCAAAACTAATATCTGAATCCACAAAATTATCGAGGCTATTAAAGCTAAAAGGGTTGAGTTCGAAATAGAAAGAGTCTCGGTTATAGGCGCCGTCCTGAATACTTGGATCATCGTAATACACAAAAGAAGGACCTTTACTATTAAAGGACGGAAACATTGGAATATCCTGTTTCCCGGATTTATTGGAAGGGGCGTCGATCAACAAAACTCCTCTCAAGTGTTCGATTCTCGAAGCAATGGACAAGGCGACCGGATCTCCTCTTTTGTCCACTTCGCCGGTAGGAACGAAAAGATCAAAGAACCGAATAGAGTCCATAACAATATTGAAACGGTCGTAATCAAAATGAAAATCTTTGCCCTCGAATACACCAAAACCGGCAAATATCCTTCCGGCGAAATCCATATTTCGGTTCTTTTTGAGAAATGCCTGTCCTCCTAATGGCTTTACGGCCACTTTTTGAAAAGTACTGAATTCCACAAATTCGATATCATTAATTTGAAATTCTTTATTCCTTAATGATAGTACGGCATTTTCATTTTTAGGGGATTTGGAAGTGATTTTCAAAACGTCAAAGTCTACCTTTTTTTGATTGGCATCGGCATAATGATAGACTTTGTCTTTTATCTCGACCAACTGTTTTTCGCTGTCGTAGCGGATAAACCCCTTGGATGCCATATCGTAAAGTAAGCTCTGGATACTTTCTACGCTGTAGCGGGGATTCAATTTTTCAGCCAGAAAGTCAGCCCTAAACACATCTAATCCTTCTTGCCGCGCCACGAGTTTAAAGGTAGCGATCGGGTTGACCGTTGAGATGTTTTGAAGCCGCTGATAATCGCCGGCGTCAAAAAACTTTAGAGATTCGAAATTTACTTCATTTCGGGCATCTCCTATTCCCAAACTTTTTTTACCTACAATTAGTGAATCTCTATCTAGTAGCCAGTCTAGCTTTTCAGCGTTGATATTGACCTGGTGGTAGGAGTCAAAAAAGGGGTTGCGGTCACTACCGCGTTGTCCTCTGGACAGACTCAACGAGCGATCATTGATATCGAATTTAATATTTACTGAAGGGTGAAAGATTGAATCTTGCCCGAAATAGAGGACCATCTCTACCCCCTGCCCGGCGATCCGCTCTCCTTTTCGAATAACAAACAGGTCAGATGCCCCTCTAAATTTTAGTACATCTTCTTGTTCATCATAGACGCGAATCCTGGCTTTATTGGAGGAGGTTCCATAACCATAAACAGTTGTTCCCTGAAGTCTGAAACCACCCTGGTAGATTATCCCTTCTCCAATACTTGAGGTCTGCAGGATGCTATCTCTAGACTCAAATCTGGGATAGGAAGCTTCAATGGAGGAGGCTGAAGAGGTGGCGATTTTGTCTTCAAAACTTCCAATAATCTTACGATCAGGAAAGAGGATGGGGTAATTCAGCGACACTTCTTCTACCTTATAAAGACTTTTGGATACGTCAATTTCATAATCACCCAGTTCACAGTATACATTGTTCATGCCGAACCGTTCCCAGGTTACCTTTCCGCCCGAACCAATCCATGTTTTGGAAACCGGGTAATAGGTACCTTTGGTTTCCAATATAGTAATAGAATCCGTTTTCCGGATAGCGGTCAGATTAACCATTTCGTAATCAATGACGATCTCCTTATTTTCATAAGTCATATCGTAAGTCGGAGCAGAGGCCAGCCAACTCACACCGAGCGGAGAAGATCGAAGGGCACTCTCACTGAAAAAAGATTGAGAAAATTTTAGAAACTCTTTAAATGCCGTAAATCGCCTGTTCTCGATTTCTCTGACCATTTGATTTAGGATATCGTGCCATTGTTTAAAGATTTTTTCCTGTTCTTCAAGGCGTTTGATGACCATCACACATTCCAGGTAATCGCTAAAATAGGGATTGGCTGACATGCGTTGCTGGAGCATTTCATTGGCACTTTCACGGATAATCAGGAAATCCTCTTCTGTAATTAACTGCTCGAACAAGTCTTCAAAATCCTTGAATTGCTTCTCCAGGGTTTTTTGCTTGCTGGCCGTCATGAAGTCTTTGAATTCGTTGATAAACGCATCGCGCTCATCAGAAAATTTATTAATGCGCTGCGCATCTAAGTGGAGTGAGGCAAATAAAAGGATAAAGAAGGAAAGCCAAATTCTTTTGTACATATATAAATAGTTTCTAATTTTTCTTTTTAAACAGTTGACAGACCCAATCGTTCTGATAAATGGTTTTTACCAGATTAAACTGGTGGTTTGAAGCTTTTTGGAGGACGCGTTCTTCGTCTGATTTGATATATCCCGAAGTAATCAGTAAGCCATCCTGACGGATATGCTCATATAACGCGGGGATGGAAGCTAAAATTACATTTCTATTAATATTAGCAAGTACGATATCGAAGGGCTTTTGCCGGGGTAGGGTATGCAGTTCTCCTTTAAAAGTTTCTACATTGACACAGTGGTTGATCTTAGCATTTTCGATTGTATTTTCGTAAGCGGCTTGATCATTGTCGATGGCGATAATATGATCAGCGCCCAGCTTTGAGGCGAGAAATGCGAGTACCCCTGTTCCGCATCCGTAATCGAGTATGTTCTTTTCCCTAAAGTCGATTGCCTGCATTATTTCGATAACCATCCGGGTCGTCTCATGATGACCGGTACCGAAGGCCATTTTAGGATTGATCACTAATTCGTGTTCTACATCAGTGATAGGCGGGTGAAAATCTGCCCGTACAGCACAGAATTGATTGATAACGATCGGTTGAAAATTGGATTCCCACAGGCTGTTCCAGTTTTGAGAAGGGATTTCTGTTTGGTGATAATCGATCTCTTGCTGCTGCATAATCATTTTCAGTTGTTCCTCCTGGGTGGGATGCCAGTTTTTCTTAGGGATATAAGCTGACAATTGACTGGAGGTTTGTTCGAAAGATTCGAATCCAATATCCGATAATAGTGCGATAAGGATTTCCTGCCTTTGTGAAGAAACAGAAAACGTAAACTGGAGGTAATTCATAAATTAGTAACCTTGTTCGTTTCGATATCTAATGGTAGAAGGGGCAATACCTAGGTCGGGATCGATTTCCAGCCCGGGAAATTGAGATTTTACACCAATTTTTATGATGGCAAGATGATGAATGGCATGGTCATAAGCATACATCAATTCCCTTCCTACAGAAGAAGAAAACGATAGTGAATGATTTCCAAGTTGAGGAGAAAAGTCCGGAATGACAGCTAGTTGGTCAAATAATGACATATGAGTGACCAGTTGTTTTGTAGCGCTAAACTGTCGGATTGCCTCAGCGGTATGGTTTTCGATTTGGGGGTTTCTTTTCCGTTTGGAATAGTTGACCGTACCATTTAAAATTCCCGATTGGAGGCAATGATAGAAATCAAAAATATGTCTGAAATGTTGCCCCAAGGTAGCTCCTCCGAAGATGGTCAGTTTTTGGGAATATTGCTCATCGTCCAGCTGCTTAAGGGTTTCAATGATTTGGTTGATGAGCAGGGCAGTTCCTTCTTTTGGATTCATTCAAAAAGATCGTTTAGTTTAATAAATCTCTCCCTTACAGGCTTTGAGGGTATTTTGCAGGAGAGAGGTGACGGTTAATTGTCCGACGCCTCCGGGCACGGGAGTGATGTAGCTACATTTTGGCGCTACCGCGTCGAAATTGACATCTCCGACCAGGCGGTATCCCCGTTTTGCTTCAGGGTCGTCAACTCGATTGATGCCGACATCAATAACTACAGCTCCTTCTTTAACCATTTCGGGTGTTACAAAATTGGCACGACCTAGTGCTACGATCAGAATATCTGCTCGTTTGGTATGTTCTGGTAGATTTTGGGTGCGACTGTGACAAAGTTCGACGGTAGCATTACCAAATTTTGATTTTCTGGATAGTAGGATACTGATCGGAGTCCCCACGATATTGCTTCTTCCGAGCACAACACAGTTTTTTCCTGAAACTTCGATGTTGTATCTTTCCAGCATCGTAAGTATGCCGAAGGGAGTAGCCGGAAAGTAGGCAGGCAGTCCGAGTGCCATTCGCCCAAAGTTCATAGGGTGGAAGCCATCCACATCTTTTTTAGGATCGATGGCCAGCGTCACTTTCATATCGTCGATATGATCTGGAAGGGGGAGTTGCACAATGAAACCATCAATATCGACATTCTTATTTAAGTCGTCTACAATTTTTAGCAGTTCTTCTTCGGTTACATCAGACTCTCTGCGCACCAGTGTAGATTCATATCCTATTTTCTCACAAGATCGAACTTTATTTCGCACATATGCCTGGCTAGCCGGATCATCTCCCACCAGGACGGCTGCCAGATGCGGGGTTTTTTGACCGCTTTCTTTTAATTTAGATACTTCTTCAGCTAATTCGGCGCGAATGGTCTTGGCCAGGGCTCTTCCGTCAATTAGTTCCATTGGGTGTTAGATTTTCAGATTTAAAAGGACAAAAATAAGATTAATTCTTTTTTAAAGAAGGATTTAATCGATTGGCTTTGTTAAAATAGGGAACTGATTTCTCAATTTCTCCTTTATCTCTCAGTGCCATACCGATATAGTAGTTTAGGGTAGCGATATCATCTTTTTCGGTTGCATACCGGAGTGCTTCCCGGAATTGCTGCAGGGCATCGTCAAATCGCTTGCTCATAGCATACACACTACCCAGATTACGCCTTGCATCCACAAAGCTAGGCTTCAGCTTTACGGCTTTTTCATATACTTCCCGGGCTTTCGGATAGTTTTGGTTATTGAAATAAATGATGCCCATATTGCTGTAAACAGTTGGATTATTTTCATTAAAGCTGATAGCTTTTTCATAATTTTCCAATGCTTTTTGATTGTTGCCGATTCTGTAATAAGACAAGCCCATTTGTCCATAAGCATCGGAATAACTAGGATGTATCGCTATAGCCCCTACAAATTGTTCAATAGCATTTTCTTGGAATTGCCTGCGTTCAGCGTCAGATTGCTGTTTGAGTCCCAGTTTAGACAATTCAAGTCCATAGTGATAACGCAGCTTTGCACAATTTGGTGCTTTCAAAATGTCGGCTGAATAGATAGAAAAGCTATTTTCCCAATCATTGTTGCGATCGATAGTGATGATAGCAAAGATTACAGCAATCATCCCCGTAATTAATAAAGAGGATCTACTATATTTCCAAAGATCGCCCGGTGTTTTAAATCGAGCAATATCAGGCGTTTTAAGTAGATAAAGGATGAGCCAGGCCACACCAAACATGATTCCTAAAGAAGGAATGAATAAAAAGCGCTCCCCGTAAGAAGAACCGATCAGGATAACGATGTTGGCGTAGATAGAGAGGGTAATGAAGAAAAAGAGTAACCAAAAGCTAACTGTTTTCCTTTTGGGAGCCAGGTAAAGCGCAAACCCTCCTAAGCCCGCATAAACCAGCAAGCTGATCCAGACTTGCCAGTTGCTTAAACCCATGTAAGGGATCTGGGCGAAACCCATATCTGAAACGAGGGGATAAGGGATGAATAATTTTTGCAGATAAATACCGAGGATGTAAATAGCTGTTGATAGTTGAGATAAGGGGTCGGGGGCTTTGATCAGGGCATTGTCCAAAACTGAAATTCCGCCTTTTATTCCACCAAAAGTACCCAGAACGGTGTAACGGTGAAACATAAAAAAAATGACCGGGATCAGGAATGAGAGGGTGATCCACCACTTTTTGGAAAAATAATCAGATCTGAAAAAATAAAGCGCAAGGGGAAAAACAGCAAGAAATGTGATCGAACTTTCTTTACTATACATGGCTGCCAGATAGGCAAAAAGGGCAAGTAGCAAATAGCTTATTTTTTGTTTATCAACATACTTGAACAGCCCCCAAAGTGCAGCAAAACCTCCCAGGGCGCTCAGCAGTTCATCCCTGCTCTTGATATTGGCTACCACTTCGGTGTGGATAGGGTGTACGGTAAAAAGTAAAACGGCGAAGAAAGAGAGCAATAGGCCGTTTTTACCCATCATTTGAAAAGAAACAAAAAACAAGAGTGGACACAAGATTGCGTAAAGCAGCACATTGATCAGGTGATGAAGCCAGGCTTGGTCAGGGGCGATCTCCCATTCCAGGGCAAAAGTGGCCAGAGACAGGGGGCGGAACAAGGTGCCATTTCCGAAACCGTACCCGTAGCGGTAATGTTCAGAAAAAATAGTTGACAGGCCATCCATACCTTGCTGGGTGACGAAGTTTTGTTTGATGACGGAGAAATCGTCGAAAGCATAGTCGTGTGATAGGGTGTTGGCATAGATCAGAAAAGCCAGCCCAAAAAGTAGTATTCCTAAGAGAAGGGGAAGTCGTGCATTAGACGGGGCGCGTTTCTTTTGAGCAGATTTCCCGACAATTTTTGGCTTTTTTTTCGGTTTTGATGTTCTTTTTTTAGCCATAAGACGTTATAATAGTCAGAATTTCAGTAAAGTTGCATCGAATTGGTGAATATTGGAATTTAATAGAAATTTTCAAAGAAAATTGGATCATTAAATAGAGAATTCGCGTAAAATAGATTTTTATCCAAAAATTTAAGGGGGTACAAAACTCCAGAGGCTATGGAGCTACCTTCGAGGTATTCTCATCTACTACTAAGAAAAGTATGTCTGTAAAACGTTACATTACAAGAATTTTATTATGGCTGGGATTGCTGATTGGATTGTTTTTTGGGATCGTCTTGTTCTGTAATTTATGGATAAAAAATACGACCAAGCACCAGGTCATAAACAATATAGAGGAGATGCCGGAGCACGATATAGGGCTTGTTTTAGGAACAACCAGGAGATTAAGGGGAGGATATAAGAATCCATATTTTTACAACCGTATTGAAGCAGCTTTCCAATTATACCAGGCGGGAAAAGTAAAACACCTGATCGTCAGTGGTGATAATCGTTACCTCACATACAATGAGCCGGTCGATATGAAAAAAGCGCTGATGGAGCGCGGTATACCGGAGGAGTCAATAACGCTGGATTATGCCGGATTCAGGACATTAGATTCGGTGGTCCGGTGTTGGGCGGTTTTTCAGCAAAAAAAGTTTACCATCATTTCCCAGCAGTTTCATAACTACAGAGCTTTGTATATAGCCAATTACTACGAGCTTGAAACCGTTGCTTTTTCCGCTCAAGAGGTCCGGACGGGAGCCACCAAAATGATAATGCGGGAGTGGCTGGCCCGGTGTAAGGCCGTCTTAGATTTGTATATTCTGAAAAAGAAACCTAAATTTTTAGGTAAAAAGATCGACGTTAGAATAAAATAATTAATTAAATTACCAACATCACACATAAATAACACCTTATGGAACGCTTAAAAATTGCCGCAGGTAACTGGAAAATGAATAAAACACTGGATGCCGGAGCTATCCTTACAGAAGCTCTTGTTAAAGAAGAGTTTCCTGAAGATGTTCAGGTCGTTTTAGGAACGCCTTTTATCCATTTGTATGCTACTCATCAAATGATTAAAGATAAACCTCAGTTCTGGCTGGCCGCGCAAAACTGTCATCAGGAAGAATCTGGTGCGTTTACCGGAGAAATTTCGGCTGCTATGCTAAAATCGGTAGGTGTTGATTTTGTTATTTTAGGGCATTCTGAGCGAAGGGCGTACTTCAATGAAGATAATGCCTTATTGCTGTCGAAGGTGCGTAAAGTACTAGCCCACAAAATGCGCCCCATCTTCTGTTGTGGTGAGCCTTTGCCCGTCAGAAAGGAGGAGGAACAAAATAATTTTGTGGAAAGACAGCTAACAGAAGTGCTCTTTGAGCTTGATCCGGAAGAAATGAAACAGATTGTGATCGCTTACGAACCTATATGGGCGATAGGGACCGGCGTAACAGCTAGCCCCGAACAGGCACAAGAAATGCACGCCCATATACGGCAGTTGCTTGCCCGGAAATTTGGAGCAGATATTGCTGAGGGGACATCTATCCTATACGGTGGAAGTGTCAAACCGGCCAATGCCGCAGAGTTGTTTGCCAACCCTGATGTGGATGGGGGATTAGTAGGGGGCGCATCGCTTAAAGCCGCTGATTTTGCCGATATCATCCGTAGTTTTTAATCAAAACGTTTCTCTTCAGGGAAATAAATATCTTTATGAATAGTATTGTCACAAAGCGTTTTATTGAATGTCACAACAAATTGAAGGAAGACAATCGAGTTCGATCGAGCAGGCAATTTGCTTTGTCGTTGGATTATCTTCCCCAGAGTTTAAGTGAAATTTTAAAAGGAAGACGTGATGTGACGATTGAACTATTAAGAAAGGCCATTGAAAAATATGCGATCAATCCGGTCTTTATCTTTACCGGAGAGGGGCCTCCATTTATGACGGAGGAGGAATTTCAGGGGTTTCGCTTGCTGACCATCGTAACTGATAGGCACGATGAAGAGCGTATCGTTCATGTGCCTGTTCCGGCTCAAGCGGGTTATGCGCATGAGATCAATAATCCGGTATTTATTCAGGATCTCCCTGCTTATACGTTACCCGATTACAAGTACAAGGTGGGAACTCATCGGTCATTCGATGTATCCGGAGACAGCATGGAGCCAACGCTTTTTGAAGGAGAGAAAGTCATTTGCAGCTTTATTGAGCCTTCTTTTTGGGAAAGCGCGGTTAAAGATGATTACGTTTATGTTATTGTTACCCCCTCAGACGTTTTTGTGAAACGGGTTAAAAATGAATTGGAATCCGAAGGGCGCTTGACCTTGATATCAGATAATAACTTTTATACCCCTTTTACTGTTAGTGATAGAAATATTCGGGAGGTGTGGCTAGTCCGCGAAAAGATCAGTACTTTTTCACCTATTATGCCTCAAGCTGAAGATAAAAAGTTGTCAAGTGAACTGCAATTCTTTCACCATTTATTGAAGAAGCAATCTGAAATGATCCATCAATTGGATACCAGGCTAGAGCAGGTGCATCGGCAATTAAATAAGGAAGATGATTAAAAAGGCGGTAGAAAAATTTCTGCTGCCATGAATAAAGTTTACTTTTGTAGATCGAGCGGTTGATTAAATTTATTTATAGTCAGTGATACCCTCAAACTTTACAGGAAAAAGAATACATGAAAAAACGAAAAAGGATAACTGGAAAAGTTGTTTATAAAAATTTAGAATCAGGCTTCTGGGGAATAGAAGATGAAAAAGGAAACGAATATTTACCTGTCAATTTTCCGGAGCAATTGAAGTTAGAAGGAGCAGCGGTACATTTAACGATTCAGGAAATCGAAGCCGAAACCCTCTTTATGTGGGGGATTCCGGTAAAAATACTCTCCTTTCATACGCTAAATCCTTGAGACAACAGTTCCTTTCTTGTTATAATTTAGTGGAAATATGGAATTTAAGGAGTTTAATTTTGAGCAGGCACTCTCTGAAGCCCTTTCTTTTATGGGTTTTGAGAAACCTACCCCCATACAGGAAGAAGCGATGCCCTTGATCATGGAAGGGAAGGATCTGATTGCATGTGCCCAAACCGGAACGGGAAAGACGGCAGCTTTTCTATTGCCTTTGCTCAATAAATGCGCCATCGGCGCATTTGACCCTAGTGCGGTCAATGTACTTATTGTAGCCCCTACACGGGAGCTTGCTTTGCAGATCGATCAGCAAATTGAAGCCTTCGGCTACTTTGTTGGCGCCAGCTCTATTCCCGTTTATGGCGGGGGAGATAGTTCGAGTTGGGATCAGCAAAAAAAAGCATTAACAACCGGGGCTGATTTTGTGGTCGCTACACCGGGGCGTTTGATGTCTCACATGAAACTAGGCTATGTCGATTTCAAAAAAGTAAAGCATTTCGTACTCGATGAAGCTGACCGCATGCTGGATATGGGGTTCCTAAACGATTTACTTACAATTGAGAGGCAATTGAGTAAAGACCGTCAGACGCTGCTTTTCTCCGCAACCATGCCTGATAAGATCCGGACCTTGTCAAAAAAGATCTTAAAAGACCCCCAACAGATCAATATTGCTATTTCTAAACCTGCTGAAGGGATTCTTCAAATTGCCTATTCGGTCTATGATGAGCAAAAGATTCCCTTGTTGACTAAATTATTGGAGGGAAAGGAAAATTATCCGCGTATATTGATCTTTTCATCGACAAAGAAAAATACCAAAGAAATAGCCGACGCGCTTGCCCGAAAAGGCTTTAATACCGGATTTATTTCATCAGATCTCGACCAGGAAGAAAGAGAGCAGGTCTTGAGGGATTTTTTAAGCAAAGAGGTGCAAATTTTGGTGGCTACTGATGTGCTTTCCAGGGGAATAGACATTAAGGATATTAACCTTGTTATTAATTACGATGTTCCACACGATGGAGAAGATTATGTACACCGTATAGGGCGGACGGCCCGGGCCGAAAATACGGGTATTGCCATAACGCTGATCGGTCCTAAAGATCAACGGCGCTTTTATAGTATCGAACAATTGATTGAGGAAGAAGTCAGAAAAGTTCCTGTACCTCAAGAGTTAGGTGATGGGCCTGATTATAATCCGGGAAAAAGAGGGTCTTCTCATGGCAGGAAAAAAGGATATAGAGGAAAGTCCAATCGCTCCGGTAACCGGCGTAACCGCAAATCATGATTCATTCTCCCTTGAAAAGTCTTTAGAAAGGGCTGTAATTTTAAGTCAAACTCAAAAGTATTTAGGACAACCTAATAAAAAAATTTTTCAGGAATGATGCTGAAAAAGTTTTTCTTAGAAGAACAGAATATCATGATGGTCATTGCCGTCAATGCCATTGTTGTCTTTTTGATATACTTTCCAGAATTTGAGAATAACACCTACCTGGAGATCATAGACCACATCATTGTCGTCATTTTTTTGTTGGAAGCGGTCGTGAAAATTTCGGTTTTAAAGCCCAGAGCGTATTTCAGCAGTGGTTGGAATAATTTCGATTTTATTATTGTACTGATAAGTCTCCCATCTTTACTCATCTATTTTGTAGAGATTCCCAACACCTCGGTATTGCTCATTTTAAGAATGGTGCGTCTGGTCCGGTTAATTCGTTTTTTGCGCTTTATTCCCCATATCGGGATGATCATTTCGGGTTTAGGAAGAGCCATTAAAGCATCGGTATTTGTATTGCTGGCCCTCTTCTTCTTTAACTTTTTACTGGCGCTTTTTGCCTGTCATTTTTATGGCGATCTGGTGCCTGAGTATTTTGGCAATCCACTGATCTCATCCTATACGATGTTTCAATTATTTACTATTGAAGGTTGGAATGAAATTCCGGAATCTATCGCTCAAAAGACAGATAATTTAATTATAGTGGGATTATCCCGAACTTTTTTTGTAATTGTAGTGCTATTGGGAGGGATTTTCGGCATGTCCTTTGCCAATGCGATCTTCGTAGATGAAATGACGATGGACAATAACAGGGATTTAGAGTTAAAAATTGATGAATTGCAGGAGCAAATTAAAGAGTTAAAGAATTTGCTCGGGCAAAATCATAAATAAAAAATAGAAGCAAGTGAATTTTATTGTTTTTGATCTGGAAGCTACCTGCTGGGAAAACAGACCCCCCGGTATGGTTCAGGAAACGATTGAGATCGGCGCCTTTTGCCTAAATAGATATGGTGAGGTAGTAGCTGAATATAACCGCTTTATCAAACCTATTCTGAATCCTTACCTCTCTCCCTTTTGTATGGAGCTAACCTCAATCACCCAAGAGGAGGTTGACCGGGCGAAAATCTTCCCTGAAGTCATTGAGGAATTTCAGGATTGGGCAGAAATTTTTGACACTGAATACCTGCTGTGTTCGTGGGGCAAATACGACAAAGAACTATTAACTCAAGATTGCCAGCTGCACCATATCGAACCCGATTGGCTGGAGCACCATATTAATGTCAAGCACCAATACCGTGAAATCAAACGCCTCAAAAAAGCTATCGGACTGAAAGCTGCGGTTAAAAAAGAAGGCTTCGAGTTTTCTGGGATCCACCACCGAGGTATCGATGACGCCCACAACCTGGTAAAAATTTTTACCAAGTATCTGGATATGTGGAGATATTAGGACGAGAGGACGAGAGGACAAGAGGAAATTAGGAAAATAGGAAAATAGGAAACAACCGGAAGACCAGAGGACAGGAGGACTGCATGGTAACGTCAACTTATTCAATCAATAAATTAGCGATATGAAAGTTTATTTAATTATTCCCATTATTGTTTTTGCTCTATTTGCTTGTTCCGATACTCCTAAGGAGGGTAAGATAGTCCGGTCTTCATTAGAGGGCGATGATAGTCGTCCTGCTTATGCTTTGGTATTACATGGAGGTGCAGGCACTATCCTAAAGAAAAATATGAGTGAAGAGAAGGAAAAGGAGATTAGGGCAACCCTGAATGAAGCGTTGACTATAGGAGAAGACGTTTTGAAGGGTGGAGGCTCTTGTACAGATGCAGTGGTAGAAACGATCAAATACCTGGAAAATAACCCTAACTTCAATGCAGGAAAGGGAGCGGTTTTTACGAATAAAGGGGAGAACGAACTGGATGCTTCTATCATGGAAGGTAAGACACAGAATGCTGGTGCAGTGGGTGGAGTAAAAACAGTCAAAAATCCGATTACTGCTGCTCTTGCGGTGATGAATGATTCCCCTCATGTACTGCTGACGGGTGAAGGAGCCGATCAGTTTGCCAAAGAACAAGGGTTGGAGATTGTGGGACCTGATTATTTCAAAACCGAAAGGCGCCTAAAATCCCTGGAGCGCGCAAAAAAGACTGGTAGTATGCTGGTTCACCCTGACTGCAAATACGGGACCGTGGGTGTGGCTGCTCTCGACCAAGAAGGGAATATAGCGGCTGGAACATCCACTGGCGGAATGACGAATAAAAAATATCAACGACTTGGGGATTCTCCGATTATCGGTGCAGGCACTTATGCCAATAATGCCACTTGTGCGCTTTCCTGTACCGGGCATGGCGAATATTTTATCCGTTTCGCCGTGGCTCACGATGTCTCAGCTCGCATGGAATACCTTAAGGAGAGTATTGAAGAAGCAGCTAATTATGTGATCAACGAGAAACTGAAGGAGAAAGGAGGCTCCGGAGGATTGATTGGTCTGGATAGTAAAGGTAATGTGGTCATGCCCTTTAATACTCCAGGTATGTATCGAGGATTTGTCAAGCCCGGTGAACGATTTGTAGGAATTTATGGAGAAGAGGGGTGATTGGGAATAAACCGAACGCGGGAGGATAAATTGTTTTTATAAGGTTTCATGCTCTGTTGCCACTCCCAGCTTCCGGGTTGTTTCAATAGTGGCGGCGGCGGTGGAGAAGGGTAGGGCAAAGAGGAAGCCGAAAAGAGTCATTAGCATTAGAATAAAAGGAATGCCGATACCAAGGGCAATCCCTTTGTTTTTCCTTACAAAATCGACGCTCCCCTTGACACCGAAATGGCGTTCTAAGGTGAAATCCATATTGCCAAATCCGGCGTAATAGGCCTGGACAATGAAAATGAGAGGAGCAGTAATGATAGCCAGACCGGGGATAAAGCTGAGAAGTAGTAAGATCAGCGTAAAGAAAAGTTCTTTATAGATCAAACGGAGGCTGATCCTGATGCCTCTGACGATTTCTCTGATGGTTCGCGCGACGCTGAATTTGGGTTGAAAGTCTGGCTTCCCGGCCAGGTATTCTTCTATTTTTTGGGAAAGCGGGCTCATAAAAGGGCCGAGCAGGATCAAGACAATATGTCGGAATAGAAGCAAACCCAGGCCGAGTAGAATGAGTAAGGTTAGCCACCCTGAAATCTCTTCGACAACACTTCTTCCCGTTTCCCACGGATACCAGCTGACCAGATAGCTACCCAGATTATCGGAATAGGACCAAGCCGTGTACATGATAATTCCACCCAGCACCGCACTAACGATGGCCGGTAAGAAAAAATACGGCCACAACCGGAGCTTAAATAACAACTGAACAGCTTTACCATAGGCATTGATGGCCGAAAAGATATCTCTTACCATTTTTTTGCTCGTTTATTGAATAAATCTAAGACAAAATCGGTAAAGGAATTAACTTTTTCTACGAAGAAGCCCGCTTTTTCTTTCTCTTTGTTTTAAATAACTCGACAATCTGCTTATCACTGAGAAATCCGAAATCTTTGAAAGACCGAGAAACAAACTTTTTAATATCCTGATAGTCCTTAGCCCGCTTATCGGTATAATGTTTTAATAGTTTTTTGACATAGGCCATGCAGGCATCCTTTAGCCGTTGGTTGAACAACTGATTGCTGAAGATCTGCATGTACGTCGGGAAGATCTTGGTTAGCTCGAACATTTCGTGGTATTCTTCAACTGTCAGGTTGCTGAGAATGCGGTAGAAATAGCCGAAAATGATATTGCGTACACACTCATTGATAACCGAAAGTCCTTCGTGTTGATTGTAGAATACCCGGACGGCCTCGATCACGTCTTCATGCAAATACCCCTTATCATGGATTTGGTCCGTAAGGTTGTAATAACGGGTAAGGTCATCGTCTATAGATTTGTCGATGACTTCGGAAGCATTACGGTCGGCCCGGTCGTCGATTTCGAGTGAACTAGCGAAAGATTCGAGCATAAAATCGAACCATCGATCAATAAATTTTGGATCATTTTGTCGCTTTTTCGTAATGATTTCTTTAAGTAGTTCTATCGGCCGGTCTTCTTTCCCAAAAAAACAAGAGAACAGACCTAAAATGCTGACGTACTCTTCCGTATTTTGAAAATCCTCATTTTTTATAAAATCAGTTAAGTGAGGAAGGAGAGAAGAATTGTCTTCTTTAGCTTTCACTCTATGTTTTAGGAAGATATAGAGGGAAGAGAAAAGAACTTTCAATTCAGAAAGTGAAGAAGGAAATTCGGCTGTTTGAAACCGGTCATTTTTAAACTGGTTACCATATTTCCGCAGGGCGTACATTCTCTCTTTTGGATCCCGATATTTTTTTAGTTTTTGTCCCATGAGGAAATAGCGGATGCGTTTATTGGGAATTTCATTAATCAGGTTGGTGATCCAAATATCGCTGCTCAGGGCAAAACCGATCTGGATAGTTTGGCCAATTCTTTTTTTGAGATAATCAAAGTTGGCTGAATTACAAATTGCCATTAGCACTTCCTTGAAGTGGTTTTGCGGACGTACATACTTAAAGTGCTCATTTACTTCGCCTCTCAATACAGCATATCCAAGCAATCTGGGAAGAAACAAGCCTTCGAATTCGGGCTTCAGTAATTCTTCTTCAAAAGAAATGAGTTGAAGGGGATGCTTGGCCGCCACCTTTTCGTAAACCAAAGAAATATGTGGTTCGTATTGATCTCTTAGGGCTTGAAAGTCTTCTTCCTCTTCACTTTCTAAATAGGTGGTCAACTCGGTAGAGTTTAGTATTTCATTTAAGATATTGTCTATCTGCTCCTTGTAATTTTTAGCTAAGGGTTCCATATATTTTAATTCATCTTTATTGGGTATGAAAAATGGTAAAAAAGGAAAATCGAATAATTATAATATACCCTATACTAAAGGTAAACCTAGTAAAGCTGTTTAATGCCTTACTAGGTTTACTAAAGTAAAGGAGTAATTTTTTGCACCGTAAATATACAAAAATAAATAATTACAATGTGAAAAAAGATTATTAAAGTTTTTTCACAAATTCCAGCGTGCGTTTTTCTGCCCACGAATAGGAGCTTTTCGACAGTTGAAATCCGACATGTCCCCCCCGTCGCGGCGTTTCGAGATGTAGAAATGGATGGTTTTTACAAACGCGTTCAGGAGAGCAGGAGGGGGTAAGAATAGGATCGTTTTGTGCATTAAGCAATAGGGTTGGGATTTTTATCCCTTCCATAAAGTGGGTGGCCGAGCCGGAATAGTAGAGTGCTGCTGCTGAAGAAAAACCATTGATAGGAGCTGAGAAGTATTCGTCAAAATCCTGCCATCGTTCTATCTTTTCAAGATTTTTCAGGTCAATGGCGCCTGGGAATTGCGCCGCCTTTGCTTTTATTTTTCTGGTGAGCCGGTCCAAAAACCTGGCTCTGTAAATACGATTTGACCGGTAATTTAGCGTTTCGGCACAGGCGGCCAAATCGCATGGTGTAGAAATGGCAACAGCACCCTTGATCGGTTCTGGTATAGGGCTGTGAATACCCAGGTATTTCAACGTAAAACTTCCCCCCATGCTTACTCCGACCAGAATGATTTCCCGATAGTTGGGTGTAGTGACATGGTCGATTACCGTTGCAAGGTCTTTTTCATCGCCATGAAAATACATGCGTAGCTTACGATTCAGCTCTCCGCTGCAGGATCTGCAATTCCAGGCTAAAACATCCCAGCTATTTTCAATAAAAAGATGTGCTAACCCCTTGATATAATGCCTTGATGAATTGCCTTCCAGCCCGTGCGAGAGTACCGCTAAACGATCATATCCGTTTTTCACCCAATCCAAATCTAAAAAATCACCATCTTCTAGTTCTAAACGCTCCCGGCGATAGGGAGGTGTGTTCATTTTTCTGTAAATTGCGGGAATCAAGGTCTCCAGATGACTGTTGAATAAATAAAAAGGAGGACCCGGGTACGTTGATGTAATTAGGGACATATGGAGTTGGTGTTGAGTATGAATATTGAAGCTTGAGTTTAGCAAGATTATGCAAGATAAACGTCAGGCGTGCTTTTTTAGTGCTAAGTAAGATTTCGTTTTTGCTCCAGGGAAATTAATAATTCGTCACTTTTAACTTTAAAAGAATAATAACAAAACGATAGTGGACCTTAACATTTTCAAATCCGATCTTTCGGATAAATCAAAACAAAAAGCCATGACACCAAAAATAAGTTTTAACCTGCCCCTTTTGCCTCTATTGTTACTTGCATTTTCTCTAACCTCTTGTATGTCTCCTCAAAAATTGGTGGAGCAAGGAAACTATGACAAAGCCATTGTAGTGGGCTTGAAAAAGGTGAGGGGTAAGGACAATAAGAACCCGAAACATGTACAAGCTATTGAGACCGCCTTTCGGATGGCCAATGGAATTGATCTGAAAAATATTGAGCGGATGAAACTTGAGGGGCAGCCCGATAACTGGACAAAAATCAACGCCGCCTATCGCAAAATTCAAAGACGTCAGGATAAGATCGAGCGCTACCTTCCGTTGATTGATAAAAATGGTTACCGCGCTTATTTCGATATCGTAAATGTCGATGCGCTGGAAATCGAATCGAGAGAAAAAGCAGCTCAGGTGCTTTATGCCAAAGCCGAACGCAATCTGGAACGGGCTGGTCGGGGAGATAAACTGGCAGCCCGGATGGCTTACCAGCAACTTGGACAAATTGATCAGTATTTTAGAACCTTTAGAGATAAAGAACGACTGAAAGACGAAGCGCTTGAACTGGGCAGGTCATATATTCTCTACGAAGTAAGCAATAAAGTTCCTTTTGGCGCAATCAAACCCATCGAAGACGAATTACGCAGTTTTCCAGTGTCCAATTTGAACTCCATCTGGCTGGTTTATCACAGCCGGAAGCGTAAGGGAGTGGACTATGACTATGTCATTAATCTCAACCTGGCCAATGTACAGATCAGTCCGGAATTAGTAGATAATCGTGAATACATAGACAGCCGCGAGATTGAAGATGGCTGGGAATATGAACTGGATGAAAATGGAAATGTAAAAAAAGACTCCTCAGGTAACGATATCAAAATTCCAAAGATCGTTGAAATCAAAGCGAGGGTTTTAGAGACCTATCAGCATAAATCAGTCGTGCTTCAAACCCGGTTGGAAGTTAAAGAATATCGTACAGGAGAATTATTACGAACTATTCCGATTACTGCTGAAGTTGTTTTCGAAAATTATGCCGCCACTTTTGTGGGCGATGAACGGGCGCTTTCAAAAGAATCCCGACGGAAGATCGGTAACCAGCCGGTACCATTTCCTCCAAATACCGTCTTGCTCCTCGAAGCTGCCAACAAGATAAAGCCATCCGTCAGGGGAACTATCCGGGATACCCGAGATATTATGTGAACAGTAGAAATAAATTGTTGCGTTGAAGACGCTTTTGTAAAAAGAAAGGAAAATGTTAAATTTCAGACGAATTGCAAAAATAGAAAAACCAACAAAATACAATTCTCTTGAAAACCATAAGCAACATTTTAATCCGAAACGGTACGATTATCAACCGGGGCGAACGTAAGGTGGCTGACGTTTACATTGAAAATGGACGTATTGAAAAAATCGATGACGTTATTGATATCAACGCTTCTGTAGAACTGGAAGCTGAAGATATGTTCCTGATCCCCGGAATTATTGATGATCAGGTGCACTTCAGAGAACCCGGATTAACCCATAAAGCAGATATTTACAACGAAGCCAGGGCCGGAGTGGCAGGTGGGGTGACTTCATTTATGGAAATGCCCAATACAAAGCCTCCTGCAATCACTCAGGATGCGCTAAAAAAGAAATATAAAAAAGCTGCTAAACGCTCCTTGGCTAATTATTCCTTTTACATGGGGATGACGAATGATAATATTGAGGAAGTGCTTAAGACAGATCCTTCAAATGTCTGTGGCGTTAAAGCTTTCATGGGGTCTAGTACCGGAAATATGCTCGTCGACGATCCGCATGTCCTTGAAGAACTATTCTCTAAGTGTCCGATGCTTATTGCAACTCATTGCGAAGATGAACAAACCATTCGCAACAACCTCGCTAAATATCGCGCGGAATACGGCGATGATATCCCCGTAGCATTGCATCCGGAAATCAGGAGCGCGGAAGGATGCTTAAAGTCGTCATCTTTTGCGGTCGAACTGGCTAAAAAATACGGTACTCGTTTACATATCCTGCACATTTCTACTAAAGATGAAATTTCACTTTTCCAAAATGATCTTCCTTTAGAAGAAAAGCGAATTACTGCTGAAGTTTGTGTCCACCACTTGTACTTTAATGCCGACGACTATGAGCGTTTCGGATCAAAGATCAAGTGCAATCCTGCTATCAAATCTCGTGAGCATCAGGAAGCGCTTTGGAACGGTCTGATGGATGGTTATTTCGATGTCATCGCTACTGATCATGCTCCGCATACGGCAGCCGAGAAAAAGGGCAACTACATGAAAGCACCGTCGGGCGTTCCACTTGTTCAGCATTCGCTAAATATTATGTACGAATTTTGCACGGATGGTAAGATATCTTTGGAAAAGATGGTAGATAAGATGTGCCATGCTCCCGCCAGGTGTTTCAATATTCAAGAGAGAGGTTATCTAGATGAGGGCTACTGGGCGGATGTGGTACTTTTTGATCCCGATGAAGAATGGACGGTCAAGAAAAATAACCTTTTTTACAAGTGCAACTGGTCGCCATTTGAGGGCCATACCTTTAAAGGCAAGGTGCAGGCTACGGTTGTAAGCGGCCACCTTGCTTACCTCGACGGAATCTTCTTCGAAGATAAGATGGGGGAGCGGTTATTATTTGATCGCCTATAGAGGGATGGCTCAAATACTTTTGAGACGGCCCCAAGACACCCTCTACGTGATCATTCCGGCGATTGACGCTGTTAGAAAACAGGCAATGGTTCCTCCGATGAGGGCCCAGATGCCGTATTCTGTAAGCGTTTTACGCTGGCCGGGAGCGATGGCGCCGATCCCGCCTATTTGAATACCGATAGAAGCAAAGTTGGCGAAGCCGCAGAGTGCATAAGTTGCAATGATAAGGGATTTTTCTTGAAGCTGGACGCCAGCTTCGCGAATCGTTTTGAGTTCGGCATAGGCTATAAATTCGTTGATGACCGTCTTTTGCCCAAGGAGCTGGCCGATAACTAAAATATCAGAAGTGGGAGTGCCTAGTATCCAGGCGATGGGAGCAAATAAAACCCCCAAAATATAGGTAAAAGTAAACCCTTCAAAACGGCCATCTGTCCAATACACCACCCAGCCATTAAGGCGCATTTTGACTGTCGTTAAATCGCCAACGGCTGCTCCGCTTTCCATAATATATTTATTTAAGGGGGCCAGCCAGTCGGAAGTAATAGTCCCCTCAAAGAAGATCCAATGCCCGAGAGAGCCAGAGAGTATTTGGTTGACCATATAGATAAGAGCTGTAAATACCAGTAACATAGCACCTACGTTGATCGCCAGTTTGAGTCCGTCTGTGGTTCCTCTGGAAATGGCGTCTAATAGATTATTGGCATTGTCTTCGGTCATCTCTAATTGCTCATCGATATTTTTTTGGTGGTCCTCTGGCACGAGCATTTTAGCGGCGACAATGGCCGCCGGGGCGGAGATGATAGAGGCCGTCAGTAAATGTTTGGCAAAATAAACTTCGCGTAAGGGGTCGTCGCCTCCCAGATAGCCGACATAAGCCGCAAAAACACCTCCGGCAATAGTTGCCATACCTCCGGTCATCAGACACATGATCTCTGAAGTTGTCATCTTTTCCAGATAGGGCTTTACAACTAGAGGCGCCTCTGTCTGTCCAATAAATACATTGGCCGCAGCAGCCAGGCTTTCCGGCCCCGAGAGTCCCATAGTCCGGCTCATCAGCCAGGCCAGGCCGTATACTATTTTCTGTAGCAAGCCAAAATAATAGAGAATCGCAGAAAAGGCAGAGAAAAAGACTATGGTTGGAAGTACTTGAAAAGCAAAGATATAGCCGAATGAATCGAGGTCCGTTACAATATTGCCAAAGAGAAAGGTGGCTCCCGCTTCTGTAAAATTCAGAATTTGCCTGAACCCCTCGGCCAGGTAATCGAAAATCAAAGAAACAAAAGAAACTTTCAAAATCAATATAGCCAAGACGAGTTGCATGGTGATCCCGACACCTACCAGGCGCCAGTCAATAGCTTTCCGGTTTCGGCTAATCAGGTAGCAAAATCCCAACAAAACAAATAGGCCAAAGAGCCCCCGAATGATATCTGTAATCCACTCCATTGTCCAAAAGTAAGAAATGGAATGGGTATTGGGAAATCCAATTTTCGTCCGAAAATTCGGGAAATCCTCGATTCATACCTGAAAAAAAGTAGAAATTGAGTAGTTTTGTTCTGGTTCGAATTTTTAAAAAATTGATATTCAGGTTTTTATAAAAGAAATTTAATCCAATGGAAAAACCGTTGATGCTGGGAGTGTCCGGAGGTAGCGGATCCGGTAAAACGACTTTTATCAAGCGTTTGCGAGATTATTTTACGGATGACCAATTGTGTATTCTTTCGCAAGATGATTATTACAAACCGAGGGAGCTTCAGAAAAAAGACAAACAAGGAATTACAAATTTTGATCTTCCGGAGTGTATTCACGACGATGAATTATTTGCAGATATTCAAAAACTTGCCCAAGGAGAGATCGTGCAGCGAAAGGAGTATGTATTTAATAATGAGTTGGCTACCCCCGCTATGCTTGAGTTTCGTCCCGCTCCGATCCTATTGGTAGAGGGGCTCTTTATTTTTCATTTTCAACAGATTAAAGAGCTGTTAGACCTGACCATCTTTTTGCATGCGAAGGACAATCTAAAGGTCATTCGCCGGATCAAACGGGACCAAATAGAGCGGAATTATCCCATCGATGATGTGCTTTATCGCTATGAAAACCATGTATTACCTACCTTTGAGAAATACATCAAACCCTACCAGGAAGATGTCGATATCGTAATTAATAACAATAAACATTTTGAAATGGGGTTAGAGGTGATAAAAGGTTTTCTTAGCAATTGGCTAACCACACATGCATGAGTAAAATTTATTTTTCTTTTTTTATACTTTTTTTCTCATTTACGTTTTGCTTCAGCCAAATAGATAAGGGCAGCCTGGAAGTGGATGGAGCATTAAGTTTATCGATAGCAAGTGATGGCGGGGTTGCATTTTCCTTAGAGCCAAGTTTTGTGTATTTTTTCTCTCCTCGATTTGGGCTTGGCGGTCAGTTGATTTTTTCTTTGGGAGATGGTAGTCTCATCGTTGGAAATCGGTTGTGGGTGAGAGGTAATTTAATGTTGAAAGATCAATTGGTCCTTTTTGCCAACCTGGGTTGGTCGCGGCAGGAAGTCTTTCGGGACTCAGGTACCCGCTTTTTCCTGTTTAGCGAAACCAACGGCATATTTTTGGGTAGCGGATTGCAATATTTCTTAACCCCTATGGCAACGATCAAGGGGACCATTGATTATCCTTTCCTGAATTTTATTAGTATTATCGGTTCGCAGGAGCGGGTTTTTGCCTTTCCCTTGCGGTTTTCGGTCGGATTAAATTTAATGTTGCATAAAGATCAGGATCAGTTTTTACATTTGAGCTTTCCGGTCAAGACTTTTTTCGAAAAAGGCAATAAGCAACTGGGAGGTACCGTGGAAATCATTGGCGACGGCAGTCTTGATGCACAACCCTTTTACCAATATTTTGTACTGAACAGACTTTCTGTTGGCGGAGCCTTGGGGATTAATATCTCCGGAGGATATAATTTTGTAAGTTTACAGCTTGGGCCGAGCGTTCGTTATCATTTACCTATTGGTAAACGTAAAGCGTTGATCTTTGGAGCGGCTCTTTTACCTGAACTGCTCTTTCGAAGAATAGGAAATACAGAGTTCGTCTCCATATGGAATTACGAGCTGAACCCTGAAGTGGTTTTCGGTCAATTTGTAGCGCCCAACATTTTACTGGAAACTTATGTTTCTTATCCGTTAACTTACCTGCCAATCACCAAGCGAATTACTGATGAAGGGATACAGGCGGGGGTGCGGCTGGCGTTTTATTTGAGAACGCAGTGAAGGGGGGAGAAGGGGGGAGGTTACAGGGTTACAGGGTTACAAGGTTACAGGGTTACAGGGTTACAGGGTTACAGGGTTACAGGGTT
>CAZHOV010000018.1:40222-45049 GCA_964534315.1 uncultured Saprospiraceae bacterium
CAGGGTTACAAGGTTACAGGGTTACAGGGTTACAGGGTTACAGGGTTACAGGGTTACAAGGTTACAAGGTTACAAGGTTACAAGGTTACAGGGTTACAAGGTTGCAGGGTTACAAGGTTACAGGGTTACAGGGTTACAGGGTTACAGGGTTACAGGGTTACAAGGTTACAGGGTTACAGGGTTACAAAGGGTTTAAGGGTACAATGGGATAAGGAATTGTTTGCTGGTCAGTGTTGACCATTTTTTTTGTGGGATTACCTTCAATTTGAACGTTAACCAGAGGAATCTGGGACGGCGCCATTACTGAATGGTGTGATTTAAAAATACTTTTCAAGGAATATCTGAATAAATAATCAAAAAGACTAATATGCGCATAGCAGGATACATTGAGCACCCAACATTAAAGATCACTGTTTTTATCATGAACAATCGTTATTCGGTGAAATTTGAGAATGGGGTATATGAGCAAACGTTTAAGATCCGGCAGGGATCAGGAGTGGATAGCTTACAAGATATTAGAGACTTGGTTAATGAGCCTTTTTTGAAGACGGTAGAAGCTAATTTTAAAGTTATGCATGAAACGATGCTAGAGGGATTATCGAGGTTTCAACCGGAAGAAGATGAATTTGAGGAGATTATTTAATTCATCGTTGGATGCTTTGAGTAAAAATTTTATAGATCTTTGCTAATTCCGGGTCATTTTCTTCCAAAAACTCAAGATGCTGAGCGATCGTTCGTTGGTCACCGCGGATGGCGGGGCCGGTTTGAGCGTCATGCGGAGCCATCACTTCTAGTTTATTAGCCGTTTCTCTGATTAGAGGTAAGAGTAATTCGAAAGGGACTTGATGTGCTTGAGTCAGCTGATGCGTTAAATGATAGAGATGATTGGTGAAGTTATTGACCACTACGGCAGCCACATGCAGTACTTGCCGCTGTTGATCGTTGATTGAATAAACTTTTGAAGTCAGTTTTTGAGCTATTGTTTTCAATGCTTGCAAGTCCCCTTCATGGATGGCATGGACGCATATGGGGAGGTTGGAAAAGTCAATTTCTTTGTCTCTCGAAAACGATTGTAGCGGATAAAACACGCCAAAACGATGGAAGAAAGGAGCCAAAATAGTGCTTGAAGTAGCTCCGGAAGTGTGGACGATCAATGGATTGGAGGAATGGTAAGTTTTCGAAAGTATCTTGCTCACCGTAGAGACGGCATCATCACTTACCGCGAGTATGACCAGGTCGGTAGATGATGATGCCAGGGATAGGTCTGATAAGTATTTGGCGTCTAGCTGATTTGCCAGCGATACGGCCTTTTCTTTAGTTCTGCTGTAGACTTCCAATATTTGAAAGCCTTTCTCATACAATATTTTCCCCAAATGGAAACCTACATTTCCGGCACCGATAAGGGTGACTTTTTTAGGAAGGTAGGTCATAGCTATTTATTGTGGTTCTTTTACAAAAATTGGGTAAAATGGAATTTTAACATAATATTCCTTTCAGCCACAAGGGTATCCAAGGATTACTATTTTTCATTCCGCACAATTTGTCAAAGAAGGTTTATTAATTACTCATTTTTTTATTGATCGCCATTTTTCTAAACATGGCCATCCCAAGTCCGACCATCATCAGTACAGAACCCAACCAGAAAAAATTAATACCCGGAAACTCAATAGCTTCCAATACGATATAATCTGATCGAAGTGCGCCTTCGGCGATCTCTACAGGCAGCTTTTTATTGTCCACTTCATCTCTAGCTGCGGCTATGGTGATCATTTCTGTTTTCGGGTTGATCTCAATGAAACGCAGATGTAAGCCGCTGGAAGCATTGACCGCTTTTAAATTAAAGTTGCGGCTGCCGCGGATCAAATAAATAGGCTCTTCCTGCATGGTTGCACCCGTTTCTTCATTCTTAATTTCAAGGATGGCTCCCACTGCAATATCGCCTTTTACCGGGCTGTAATTTGGATGTTCAGGCTCGCGATTAAACCCTTTAAAGGTGATGTTTAAGCCTGCAAATTTCCGAACGTCCCCCTCCTTGAGCGTGAACGTTTGATAATTCAATAAACTATCAGAAGTATAATAAGCCTCAAAAATATCTTGGGGTAGCTTTACTTTGACCGCCAAATCATTGATCTTGTCCGGAAAGCTGTAAACCAAACTATTGCGAAGGACTAACACTGGATTTGCATACCACACAGAATCTGATTTAAGCTTTTTGACTGCAAGTTTTAAACCAATAGGCAGGTCTTTAGGCTTAGGTTCATAGTCGGGATGTTCAGGATTAGTAATAACCTCTTTTAAGATAGCATAATATTGCTTGGTGAATGCCGTATCGCCAATTGCCAATTCATATTTTTCATAATCCAAACTATCTTCCGTTGCTTTGGCGAAAGCCGGATCAACTTCGGCCTTTGGAAGCGAAGCAATATGGGTGAAGATATCTTTATGTAAATAGCGTTTGGTAGACGGATTCGAGGCGGCGATTTTTGTCATCGACTTATCGTACAATACATTGGGAGATAAATTAAATTCTTCTTCAACCTCACCCTCCTGATTTCGTTTTTTAAAATTTACGAAGAATTGACGGGTAAATCCATCAATGGTATCTCCGGTGTAGGTTACCTCATATCCGCTCATCAAAAGGGGCTCATCTCTAATAAGAAAAACATTCTTTTTGAGATCATCGTCTGTTGCTCCCTCAATCAATCCTTGCTGGACAAACGGATTGGTGGAAATATGCTCTTTATTCAGCCCTGAAGCCAAAATGCCGACTAGCATGAGGCCAAAACCAACGTGAGAGAAAACAGCACCTGCCAGTTTAAAATTTCCTTTTATAAAAAAGAGGAGATAGTCCAGGTTGGAAATCACTGCGAATAATCCTGCAAAGAGCATGACGCTGTATTGCCAGGATACCAGATTGATCCACAAAGAGGTCACATAAGTCAACAGACCCGCAATGGCCAGAGCAGCGACGATATGATTAAAGAGCTTGGGAGCGTAAGACATAAAGTTACGCTCTTTGTAACGAAGCAGTTGGGAGGTACCAGCCAACAAGGCTATGAATACAGCTATCCAAAGCTGATATTTATTGTAATGGGCGATGGGTTCAAGGATCACTCCTCCTTCGTAACCAGGTTGGAATAGTTCTCTGATCTTGTTGTATACGGGTAAAGAGGTAGATGCGGTAATCAGGATAGCAGAGAATAATAGCACCAGCGAACCGATAAACATCCAGAATTCCCGCGATGGCGTGGCTTCTTCTTTTGCAGGCACCGGAATACCTTTGAGTCGTGCAAACAGGAAAGCAAATCCTAAAAGGGTGAAAAAGCTAATAAAGGCAATCAGTTGACCTTCCAGTCCCATTTCCGTGAAGGCGTGAACCGAGGTCTCCTCTAGTACTCCGCTTCGGGTAAGATAGGTAGAGTAGACGATCAGAACAAAGGTTAGAATATAGAAAACATAAGTACTCTTTATCGATTGTCCGGTAGCATTGGCGACTAAATTGGTGTGGATACCGGCAATGAGGATAAGCCAGGGCACCAAAGACATATTCTCGACTGGGTCCCAGGCCCAATAACCTCCAAAGCTGAGCGCTTCATAAGCCCAGGCGCCACCCATAAGGATACCAGTACCCAAGATAGTACCGGAAAAAAGCGCCCATGGTAAGGCCGGCTTCAACCAGGCTTTGTGTCGCTTAGTCCACAGCCCTGCGATGGCAAAACAAAATGGAATAGAAGTGGATGCAAAGCCAAGAAATAGAGTAGGGGGGTGGATGGTCATCCAGTAATTTTGCAGTAAAGGATTTAAACCATTCGCGAGGTCTTTGAGCCTACCTACATAATCCTCTTGCTGAAAGATAGGCCCTTCCATCGTATCGCGTAATAATAAAAACGGGTTGCTACCCAGCTTGAACTCATCGGTTATGTAAATACCCAATAGCATAGATGCCAGAAAAACTTCTATGAGCGCCAGGGTGGCCATAACAGGAGCTTCCCAGGTTTTTCCTTTAAACATAAGAATCATCCCGAGCACAACGTGCCAAAACATCCAGAGCAAAAAACTGCCTTCCTGACCTTCCCAGAAAGCAGAAAAAATATATTTGAACGGGAGATCTTCAGAAACATGGGCAAAAACGTATTGGTACTCATAATATTTATTGATCATCAGAAAGAAGAGTGTACCGATGATACCAAAAACTGCAATTCCATGGATACCGAATGCAGCCCTACCTATATTTTTGTATACCAATGGATCTTCATCTCGGTAACGAGTGGCCAGGCTAAAGGCCACCACTGCCGTTAAGCTGGCAACAAAACCAAGTATTACCAAAAAGTGTCCCAATTGCCCCGGAAATAAATGCTCTCCTATATATGTTATGTATGCGTACATGTTATTCATTACTAATTATTAATTGATCTTAGCTTTTCTCCCCTTTGATATAAATCTCTTCATCCTTGTATTTGGAGGGACATTTCATCAGCAAATCAGAAGCGTGAAATTCCTCTCCTCTCATCTTACCGGTAACAACAATCTGTTCTGAACGTTCAAAATCCTGAGGTTTTTCAGCTTTTAACACTACTTTTCGCTCCTGGCCTTCAGCATCTTTGATGAAAAAAGAAAAGTAATTGGGATCGATCTCTGGATCGTAGAACATCTCTTTATCTTTTGACAATTGCCCTACGATTTTTACTTTTTTCCCAGAAGTTTGGGCTTCCTGAAAATTAGAATAACTGGTAACATCGCCAGAGGCGGTAATCATCAAACCGATGGCGACGGCAATGAGCGCGATGAGGATTATGTGTATCTTTTTCATGATTTTTTTATTATTAA